>CAJOOM010000111.1 GCA_905236775.1 Candidatus Gastranaerophilales bacterium | reverse complement strand
TGCACAGAATATCGGTAAACAGGCTGATCCCACGAACTACCTTCTTATGCACGCAATGGCTCCGAACGTAGCAGGCGTTATCGGTTCTGCAATCGCGGCAGGTATCCTTCTCGGAATCATCCCGCACTAAGCGGTTCATTGCTTGTTAAGATTCTTTACGGGCTTCCTTCGGGAAGCCTTTTTTGAGTGAGGAAATATATTTTTTCAACAAATAAATATAGGTGCTTAAATGAATGCAGAAAGAGAAAATGTTATAGATACAATGTTTGATAACAAAAGACAGTATCAAATACCAGTTTATCAAAGAAATTATGATTGGATGAAAGATAATTGCTTGGAATTGTTTAATGATGTCATTACTGCATATGAAAAGCAAAAGACGCATTTTTTAGGCACTATAGTTCAAGTTCAACAAGATGAAGAATGCGGACTTAAACACTTTATTATAGTTGATGGTCAACAGAGGATGACCTCTATTTATCTTATGTTAAAAGCCTTATATGATAAAGCTTCCGATGATTCAGATAAAGAAGAAATAGAAGGACTGTTATTTAACAAGTCTTCCTCGCATGATTTTGATAAGCAGGAAAAAAACAAACTTAAACTAAAACCGATAAAAACTGACAATGAACAGTTTATGTTGCTTATGAATAATAAACAGGAATATATGAATAGAAGTTCTAATATTTGGATAAACTATGATTATTTTTGCTCTTTAATTGATGCTAAATTGGCTTTAGAATATAAAATTAGAAATATTTTGAATGGATTGAAACGTCTCATAGTAGTCATGATTTCCTTAAAAGAACCTGATGATGATCCTCAAGTAATTTTTGAAAGAATTAATTCGACCGGTGAAGATTTGAAACTCGCGGATCTTATTCGTAATTATCTTTTAATGACTGATAAAAATATGGATAATTTATTTGAGGAATATTGGCTTCCGGTTGAGAGTGTGCTTGGGAAAGTTGAAATTAATAAATATTTTTTGACTTTTATTATTTTTAAGCTTGGGGAAGTTAAAGAAAGTTATGCTTATCAATACTTCAAAAAGTGGGCTGATGCCTCAAATCTTACTCACGAAGAAATAATGAAAGATTTGAAATATTATTCTAAATTCTATGAAGCATTTGTGGGATTACAAAACGAATATTCACGAGAAGTTAATAATTATCTAGCTGCATATAGAAGTTTAAATCAATCAACAATTTATCCTTTCCTGTTTAGTGTGTTTGATGATTTTGAACAATCAGTAATTAACGAAGAATCTTTGTTGCAGATTTTGCAGTTTTATTTGAATTACACGATAAGAAGAATGGTGACAGGAGTTCCTTCCAATTCGTTAAGAGGCCTATATAGAACCCTGTATAAGAGAATATTTAAGGTCGAAATAGATAAAGAGAATTATCTTGATAGAATTTATACTTTTATGGCTAGGGATTTAGCTTATACTAAGGATGCGACCCCGAATGATACGATTTTTAAGGATAGGTTGATGAATGAAAATCTTTATAAAAATCGGAATCTATGTAAATATTTGCTGTCAATTTTAGAAAATGGCATAGGCATTATTAAAGAGACTGTAGAAATTGATGAGGAGACCACTATTGAGCATATAATGCCTCAAAATAAAGCTAGTGTCGAATGGCGCAAAGACTTGGGGAATGACTATGAATTGGTTTATGATAAATACCTTAATACATTGGGTAATTTGTCTTTAACTGGCTATAATAGCGAATTGTCGGACAAAACTTTTAAAGAAAAAGTGAACATGATAAAAGCAAATTCTAAGTTTGTTGAACTTAATAAGGATGTGATTGATAAGCAGATATGGAATGAGGAATGCATTTTAGCACGAGCTGATAGATTAAGTAGCAAACTGCTTTCTGATTTACGGCTTCCTGAGGTCTTTGGAAAGAAAGTAAATGGTAAGAATGCTTACCATGTGTATGATGTTTGTAGTTTTATCAATAAAAAGTTTACGAATTTTATATTTTTAGGTGAAAATGTAGAAATATATAGTGCAAGAGAAATGTTGCTGAAATTTATTGCAATGTTGTACACGTTATATAGCGAAAAATTTCTGGAATTGGCTGCTGATGATTGGAAAGGCGGTAAATCAGCAAATACTCCAAAGCTGACTACGAATCCAAATAAATTAAGAGAGGCAAGGGAAATATTGAATACAGGGATTTATGTGGAAGTAAATCTCAATGCTGATAGTGTTGTTGGTTTTATTAAAAGCCTAATGGAAGAATTTGATATAGATGCGGAAGAATTTATTTTTTATACTAAATCAGATGATGATTTGCAATGAGTAGATATGGCTATGTAATCGGGAGAAAATTTTTGATAAGTTATTTGTCAATAGTTGGAAAAATAGGATTAGATAGGTTGTGATTTGAAAATTTTTTGGGAAGAGTTTAATTGAAAAATTAAAATAAAAATAGTTGCAAATTAAGAAAAATTAAATACACTGCAAAACTTGGAGGTGGTGACATGGTAACCAGAGAAGATTTTCATTACAATTTTCTTAAAAATGTTATAATTAGATTAGACTTCCAAGGAGTGCTGGAAACAGAAATGGACAAAGTGCTTGTCCTAATTAAACCATTTGCTAAAGAAAGAGGTTTCTCTAAATATGTTGAGAAAAATACGAAGCAAATAGATATTGCTTTTACAAATAATGAAACCCCGGAATCTATAGAAACAACCAATAAAATAAGAAATCAAAAAGTCTATTCTTTTATTGATGAAAATCGCGGCTTTGCTTTGGGAGTTTCGAATACTTTTGTCTGTTTGCAGATCAACACGGTTCACTATGTTCCTTTTGATGAATACTGCGATATAATTCCGATAGTATCTGATTTCTATAAAAACAGTATCGATTTTTTTTCTGTTACGAGATTCGGAATTCGCAAGATCAATGAATGTCTGATTGAAAACAAGAACGAAATCGGGTACTATTTCAACCCGTCATATTTTAATTTCTACAATTGTATCGAAGAAGCGGATACCATTCAAAGCAATCACGTAAATATATTTAAATGCGGCGAATACCATGTTAATTTGATAACAAATATTGCTCAGGGAAAGTTCGAGGGGAACCCGTTGTACAGCGTTCGCCTTGACATAGATACATATTTGGATAAATCGGAAGAAATATTATTGCTTCTGAGTGAGTCAGGAAAAATGACTGAAATGAATGACCTGATTTTTAAAATCTACACATCCTCTTTAACCGATAAATTTATTTCGTTGTTAACATCGGATGACAATTTTGACAATACAATAATGCGCGGAGTTGAAAGAAATGACTAATTCATACTTCAAATCATTTGCCATGAGCGAACCGAATATAAGTGAAACCTTGAATAATCCGGATCATTGTTTTGGAGACATCTATGATTTGGCGAACTCGTTTTTGGCCATTGAATCAATGACGCATAAAAAATTACAGAAGTTGTGCTACTATGCAAAGGCTTGGTATCTTGCTATTAACGACACAAATTTAGTGAGCGAACCTTTTGAAGCATGGGTTCATGGAGCGGTTCAACCACAACTTTATCAAAAATACCGGGCTTATGGATTTCAGCCTATTCCAATGTATACAGGCTCTCTTAATGATTTGCCGGAAGAATTCTTGAGTTTTGCAAGGGAAATTTTTAGCTCATACGGTGATTTGACAGGTGACGATCTGGAAAAGCTGAATCACAGTGAAATGCCTTGGCAAAATGCACGAAAAGGACTTGAACCATGGCAAAACTCAGGCAACGAAATAAGCGAAGAAGACATGAAAACTTATTATCGAGGTCTGTTGAGTGAAGAATAAGGATATTCCAAAGGCAACGAAACCTTCACAAAATCAAATAAAAAAACCTGATTTCATTCCAACAGATGACAAGATAAAATTTTCTTTTTCTGCCTTGGAGAGAAATGAGTATTTTGATTTTGATGTAAGTCATCCGAATTGGGCATCAAAATTGTTTGATATGCTTAAAAATGCATCAAATTTTTCCTTTGAAGATTTGAAAAAACTTGGAACTTATAGAGTTCACAATCATGAAAATGCTAAACCGCCATGTTCATTACCTAACGGAGTTAGACTAAAAGATCTTTATCAAATTCGCATTGACAAATCACACGGTGGAATACACGGTGTGTTCTATGAAAATATCTTTTATGTAATATGGCTCGATCCCCTGCATAACATGTATCCAGATTCTAAATATGGCGGTTTGAAAACTATCAATCCTTTATAAAAAGCATATTTGTAAAAAAATTCTAAACCAAAAAGGAAAGACTTATCCGCATGAAACCGCCGCGCGTAGTTTCAAAGCGTGAAAGAGTTCTTTTCCCGATAGTTGCATTCATCGTCTGCACATTCATCGCTCCCGGCGGACTTCCTCTGATCGGTATGCTGCTTCTCGGCAACATCATCAAGGAATCGGGCGTAACAGACAGACTT
>CAJOOM010000110.1 GCA_905236775.1 Candidatus Gastranaerophilales bacterium | reverse complement strand
TTCTTAAAGAACTATGTAGAACAAAAGATTCTTCCTTCTAACCCATTCATCACTTTAGACCAAAAAGGTGTAGGTAGATTAATCGAAATGTCAATTAACGAAGGTAAAGCAGTAAATAGCTCACTTGTTGGCGGTATCTGCGGTGAACACGGCGGAGATCCTGATTCTGTTAAGTACGCTCACAAAATCGGACTTAACTACGTTTCTTGCTCACCGTTCCGTATTCCGCAAGCTAAACTTGCCGCTGCACAAGCTGCAATTGCTTGCCCTAGAAAACAATTAGCAAGAATATAAGTTAACAATTGATAAAGAGATTAGGCGGTTTGGACAAATTGTCCAAACCGCCTTTTTATGTTTGTTTGTTAAACATTTTTAATTTTTCAAAGTAGGTTGGGTTTACTAACCCAACAAAAACTTTTAATACAATTGTCGGCTTGGTATAAAGCCGACCTATAAACTAACTAAATACAGTGACTCGATTGGGACAATATATGTAAAAAACAATGTTCCAATGGAAACGACATTAAGAAAGGTTGTTAACGCATTTAGACATGTTAAATAATCATAGCAAATATCAAACAAACAGGACTCACGATTGACGTGAGTTCTGTTTGTTTAAAACCGTATACTATGCCTGTTGTTTTTCCATTATCGCATAGCTAAGTAATATAACTTAATGAATCACAGCAACACTTGACAAAGAAAGGGTTATAGTAAATAATGTGTATATAGGGGGAAGCCCCCGACGGCTCGCAAAAGATGTCGAGGACTTCACTTAGTACCCTATAATTGCAAGAACTTTAATGCTGCTACGAATAGCGTTGCTACAAGTAGTAGCATTATTATTTTGTCAATCATAGCATTACCCTCCTTCCTAGCCACCGATTACTTAGTAAAAGGGGTAAATTAAGTTTGTAGATTGACGATAAAACTACTCCACTTATTGTAAAAGCGTGTGTGGGCGAAGGCTGGTGGTACTACCCTAATGCAAATTTTACTATAAATTAATAACCGTGTAAATATCTTATAGGTCGGGTTTTAACCCGACAAAAATTGTTTAACATTATATTTGTGTTCTTAAAATTTACACAAAAAAAATTAAGCAATTTTTTGAATTTTGTCGATATTTTCTTTTTCTTTTTCATATGCTACATGCAAGTCATAATAGCATTGTGCATTCAACCAAAATTCAGGCGTTGTTCCGAAAAGATTTGCAAGTTTTAGTGCCATAACAGGGCTTATACCGCGTTTTTTGTTGTATATTTCACTTATTGTTTTTATACCTACGTTTAATTTTTCGCATAATTGTTTTTGTGTAAGTCCATAAGGTTTTACAAATTCTTCTAATAATATTTCACCCGGATGTGTATATGGTCTGTTCATGTTATTCTCCTTATTTGTGATAATCAATTATTTGTACTTCTGTTGCTTGTCCGTCTTTAAATTTGAATATTATCCGATATTGGTCATTAATTCTTATTGAACAACACCCTTTTAAATCACCCCTTAAATGTTCAAATCTGTTAGCAGGTGGTACAACTAAATCTTGCTCCGCAAAAGCAAAGTGTATCATATCAAGTTTTCTCTTTGCTATATTTTCAATAGCAGAAAACTTTTTAGAATGTTTGCCATCAAAAATATTTGCAGTTTCTTTGTCTTTAAAAGATTTAATCATATTATCATGTTATCACCATGCGATAACAATGTCAATATTTTGCTCACCATACCGTATTCCGCAAACACTTTTGTAACAATTCTTTACATTTAAGCAATTTCTGAACGAAAAAATACTTTATATATATAAGGTTAGATTTATAAGGTTAGGTATTATTCATGACAATAGGAATCCAAAGCTTAGCAAATATGGAAAGGCAACTGTACGGATACAGTACAGGACTGAATTTTAATTATCCCGGTTACTTGAATGGTTATTTGGGACAATCTGCGTTGAATAATGCTTATGCAAATTATTATAATCCTGCTTTTAGAGGGGCATATCCTAATCAAGATATCTTTACTCAGCAAAATGATGCAACAAGAGTCAGCAATCCTGCTGTAGAAGGAATGCAAAGGAATCCTGAACTTGATTGGAATAATCCGCAATTCAAAGGAAGCTTAAGTGATGATTTAAATACTGTTGCTGATTATTATGTAAAACACTCTGCACCGAGTGAGTCATTAGTTGGTGCAGCTATAGGCGGTGCAACTTTAGGAATGATGAATAATCCTAGAACAATTATTCACCCTTGGAATACACTTAAAACGACAATTGCCGGAGACTTAAACAAACATTTCGCCGATATAAGCAAACCTGGTACTGCTTTACATGAACTATATACAAATAAAAAAATAGTAAACGGAAAAGAATTTAAAGGCGGGTATGAACTTGTTTCTGAGGCTTATGCAAGATGGAATAAGTTAGAAAGCTTAAAAAATTCTAAGCTGGGTTTGTTTAGAAGATCCCTTTCTAAACAGCCGGAACTATTAGCAAAAGCACAAGAAGTTGAAAGAAAATTGGCGGCTGCATTAAAGACAGGTAATATAGAAGAAATCGCAAAATGGACAGAAGAAGCAAAAAGAATAGGTAATGCTTTTACCGGATTTATTCCTCAAGGTCTTAGAAAAATTGGACTTCAAAAACCTTTAACGAAAGTTAGGAGCTGGATTAATAAGTCTCAATATGAAGCAGTAGACGGTGTTGCAAAAAAATCTATTGAAGAAAGCGCTGCTAAAGGCACACTTAAAGGAGCATTAGGACGTTCAGTCGGTTTTATAAACGGAGGTTTATTCGCAGCATTTGAATTTATTTCTGACTATATGGATGGAAAAATAGAAGCAGCATTTGAAAAAGATAATGCAACAGGTTGGAAACAACTTGGTCAAACAACACTCAAAGGTGCCGGTAGTGCTACAGGCTGGATGATTGGTGAAGGCATTGGAGCTTGGGCAGGAGGTTTAGCAGCAATGAAAATTGGTGCTGCATTAGGTACAACCGTAGCTCCGGGAGTCGGAACTGTGATTGGTGCAATAGCCGGTCTTGTTGGTGGTTCAATCGGTTCTTGGGCAGTCGGTAAATTTATAACTCACCCAATTATTGAAAAAATGGGAGGAGAAGCAGGAACCGCGGCAAAAGCTGAAAAAATGAAACAATCTGCTCAAGGTCAGGTTGAGTTATTAAAATTAACTGCAACACAGGCGCAAGAAGATAAAAAAATCGACCAAAGAACAATGCAAGCAATTAATAACATTGCACAATTCTACAGCTCAAAGCAATAATTTTTTAAATTCCGGTTGAGATTATAAACATTCAATGATATAATCAAACCATTAAAGAAAGAGGTTTGATTTATGTTAAAAGCATTTACTTATATGTTTAAAGATTTTGATTGGAAAAACGATTTATTACCATTGTGGATAATGATTTTTGTTGCAGAGTTTATAATTAATTTTGCAGGTTTATTTAGCCCCTTTGCATTATCTGGAAAAACTACCCCATTATTTTACATAATTTTGTGCATAGGATTTATATTGACATTTATTCCTTGCGGTTACGGAATGGAGTCTTTAAAAAGCTATTTGTCAGCAAGTGATAAATTTCAACTTGCAGAAATAAATATAGGCAAAAATTTTATTAAAGGTTTAAAATTTATGCTTGCATTTTCATTTTACGGAATATCATTACTTATAATATTGTTATTATTAGGTTTTTTAAATAAATTATTCCTCAATATGCATATTACTCCGTTGTCATTTATTGTTGTATCTTTTTCTTGTTTAATATTAATCATTTCTGATTTTCTATTAATTGCAGCAACATGTAAATTCGCAAAAAGCAATAGTTTGTTGTCGTTCTTAAGATTACCATCGCTTTATAATATCATTAACGCAAATGTCGGAAAATATTTTATCGGATTTATTTTATTTAGTATTTTGATGGGAATTTTTTGTCTAATAAGAGTGATATTACTTTCTTTATTAATACAAAAAGGTTTCTTTTTAATGTTAATTTATTCAGTATTAATATCTATTATCAGCACATACACAGCATTAGTATTTTTGTATATATTTAAGAATTCTGTTAATTCTGATTCCGTATAAAAGTAAAAAGCTTTACAAACAAATATCTTTATTATTTAATTAGATTACTGAGGTTGGTAAATTTTTAAATTAGAAGTTTTAATTTAACTAAAATATATTTACACCTCTAGTCTATCTGAAAGCGAAATATAAATTTTTGAATGATAAAAATATAAAATTAGCAAAATTTGCCGGGTTCTGTTATGGTGTTAAAAGAGCCGTTGAAACAGCGAAAAAATTAAAACAAGAAAACCCTGATAAAACCATTTACATTTTAGGTGAACTCATTCATAACACAGATGTTATTAACGAACTTGAGTCGCTTGGAATTAAAACGATTTATGAAGTACCTAAAAAAGGAGAAGGTATTTGCATTGTACGTTCTCACGGCGAATCCCCTGAGGTCTTTGATAAAATTAAAAAAGCCGGATTTGAACTCGTTGATTTAACATGTCCGGACGTTAAAAAAGTTCAGCAAAAAGCAATAGAACTTGCTAAAAATGATTATTTTGTTGTAATTGTAGGCAAACCGAATCACCCTGAAGTTATGGCTATAAAAGCAAACGCAGAGCTATATACTGATAAAATTGTTGTAGCCACAACTATTGAAGAACTTGAACCTTTTGTTGAAAAAATTAAAGCTCATAAGAAAGTAGGTGTAGTTGTACAAACCACACAAATGGTTTCATCTCTAAATATTGTAGTGAACTATTTGAATACTATTGCAAAAGAAATTTTAATTCACAATACAATTTGCCAATCAACGGCAATGAGACAAAAAGAAGCAAGAGAACTGGCTAAGGAAAGTGATTTAATGATAGTTGTAGGTTCTAAAAAAAGCGCAAATACAACCCATCTTGCAGAAATACTCAAAAGCTGCACGAAAACAATTCATATAGAAAACGATAATGAACTTATTGAAAATGAGTTTAATAATATAAACAGCATTGGAATAACCGCAGGAGCATCAACTCCACAAAACATAATAGATAAAGTTATTAGTAAAATACAAAATAGTCATTGATGGACTCGTTAGAGCTGTGACAATCCAGTTTATACTTAAATTGATAATTATTTAATAAAAGGCTGGATTCTTCGGACTAATCGTCCTCAGAATGACAAAAGAAAGGAAAATAAAAATGACAACACAAACATTAGACGAATTTGAACAATTGTTAGAAGAAAGCTTCGCTAAATCAAGTTCAGTAGCAGACATCGTAGAAGGTACTGTTATTAAAAAAGAAACAGAAGGTTATTTAGTAAGTGTTAGAGGCGCAAAAATGGAAGCATTTTTACCTAGTAAAGAACTTCCTGAAGGTGAAGAATTAGAAATAGGCGACATCAGAGAATTCTACGTTCTTAAAGAAGAAAACAACGACGATTGTATGCAGCTATCTCTTAAGAGAATTGCTTATGCTCAAGCTTGGGCTCAACTTAATGATGCTAAAATACAAGGTGATACTATCCTTGCAAAAGTTGTATCTACTGTTAAGGGTGGTGTTCTTGTTGATATAGCAGACCTTAAAGGATTTATTCCATCATCTCAACTTAGAACAGGCACTCCATTTGAAGGACTTGTTGATACAAAAATTGAAGTTAAAGTTCTTGAAGCAGATCCTAAGAAAAACAAACTTATTCTTTCTCAAAGACAAGCTGTTGCTGAACAAAGAGATCAAGTTGTTGATAACGTTCTCTCTTCTCTTGAAGAAGGTCAAATCGTATCAGGAAAAGTTGTTAGAATCACTGACTTTGGTGCATTTGTTGATATCAATGGTATAGACGGGCTTCTTCCTATCTCTGAAATTTCTTGGCAAAGAATTAAACAGCCATCTGATGTTTTAACTTTAGGCGATACAATAGAAGTTAAGATTATCAAGATTGATAACGAACTTAAGAGAATCTCTCTCTCTTTAAAGAGAATGGGTGAAAATCCTTGGCAACAAATCGAAGGACAGTTTGAAGAAGGTCAAGTTGTAAAAGGAACCGTTAATAAAGTAACTACATTTGGCGCATTTATTAACATTTTCCCAGGAGTAGAAGCACTTCTTCCTGTCGCTGAAATGTCAGAAGAAAACGTTAATCCGTTCAACTTATTCAAAGTTGGTGATGAAGTTGATGTTCTTATCAAGAAATTCACTCCTAAAGAACACAGAATTGCTTTGTCAGTTAAAGATATCCAAAAATAGGGGTAAATATAGGGGTAAATTATAGGGGTAAATTATAGGGGTAAATCTATAATAGGATATACCATAAAATAATAAATGCGCTCGACTAAAATTTTAGTCGAGCGCATTTGTATGAATGGCAACTGTATAGACTATTTATATTGGAATGAATAAGCTTTCTCTCCTTTAAGAACATCAGATATGAATTGTTTAGCTTTTTCTAAGGTTAATACAAATTGGTCTTTACCTATTGTAAGTACCGGATTGACCGGATTTTCTAAAGTACCTGTTGCAAATAAATACATATTTTCACCGGTTTCATCACGTTGAAAACATTTTATTCTTCCCGCACTTTTATCTACGGTAAACCACCCTTTTTTCTTGCCAATACCTAAAAATCCTTTCTTTTCAGGAACGATGTATGCATCACCTGTTTCGGACATTAATTGTGAATTTACCAGTTTCGGTTTTTACCTTGTCTTGAAACGAATGTATCACGAGCAAGTACCATTCCATCGCTCCCTTTTGTTCTTTCTACACTAAGGATTACATCTCCCTTTCTTGCTCCTTTCACATTTGCATAAACTAAAGGCTGCGCCTCAGTGCATACTCGCGCCTCGATTGATTGATACCCTCCTAAAGGTTTTGTTGCTTTTTTCAACCCTGTTTGCGCAAATTCCCTTGCAAATGTTCTTACCGCGCTAATTGCTCCATTGATAACTGTCATAAAATGCCTCCTTGAAACTTACTGTTTCTATTATTGTGTACTACTAATTTTATTATTATAATTTTTTACTTATCTAAATCCCTCAACATTTTTTATAAAATGTTGCACGGACACACTGAGGCGGACTTGAAGTTATCTTGATTAATTAGCACCAAGTACACACGAAGTTGTCATTCTGAGGGCGATTAGCCCGAAGAATCCAGCCTATTAATAACTATTTTTATTTAGTCAATAAGAGAATAATGAAAGTGGAAAGTGGAAAATGAAAAAT
Organism: Candidatus Gastranaerophilales bacterium; assembly: GCA_905236775.1. Taxonomy (GTDB): domain Bacteria; phylum Cyanobacteriota; class Vampirovibrionia; order Gastranaerophilales; family Gastranaerophilaceae; genus CAG-196. The sequence goes on along the minus strand of CAJOOM010000110.1, from coordinate 30,549 downwards.
TGTTTTAAAACAGCCAGTTGCGCTAAGTACACACGAAGTTGTCTTTCTGAGGGCGATTAGCCCGAAGAATCCAGCTAATGAAAAACTAATTATCCATTTAATCAAGAATTTGTTACAATAGTGGTATGAAAACAAAACAATATTACGTTTATATTCTGTTCAATAAGAAAAACGGTACTCTTTATGTAGGTGTTACCAATGACATAGCAAAACGAGTTTGGCAACACAAAAATAAAATTTTTGAGGGTTTTACTCAAAAATATAATATTGATAAATTAGGATATTTTGAAGTTTTTGAAGATATTAATTATGCTATTGCCAGAGAAAAACAGTTGAAAGTAAAAACGAGAAAATTTAAACTTGACTTAATAGAAACAAGTAATCCTAACTGGAACGATTTGTATTATGATTTAATAGAAAATTAGTTTTTCATTAGCTGGATTCTTCGGCACACAGTGCCTCAGAAAGACAAGGACTTGTTTGTCCTATGCTAAGCGAGAAAATATTTACCCTCAGAAAGACAAAGACTTGTTTGCCTTTATTACAAAGCTTTCAAGATTTTTTGTAAAGATTTGTAAATATTAAGTACAAAAAAAGGCAATTTTTTTGTGTTATAAAACTTTATATAAGTAACACAACATTTTATAAAAAATGTTGAGGGAATAAATAAAATAAAAATTTAACTGATTACATATTACCAAAAGTACTACAAATAAAAGTTCATATAGCTTTCATCTATTTCATCTTGTTCTATTCCGATGTATCTAAGTGTTACATTTGGTGATGAGTGATTAAAAATTCTTTGCAGCAGAGCAACATCTCTAAATTGTTTGTAATGATGATAGCCAAATGTTTTTCTCAAAGTATGTGTTCCGGCTTTAATATCAATGCCTGCTTTGTCACAAGCTTCATTAATCATTCTGTATACATAAGTACGTTCAAGCCTTTTGGAATAAACAGACCTGAAAAGCGGAGCATTTAAAATCATATTTTTTGTAAATTTATCAATCAAGGTTTTCAAATTTACATTTATTTGGAATTGTTTTATTTTCTTTGTCTTTTTTTCTTGAATTCTAATAATATCTTTGTTTTTAACATCTTTAACATCAAGTTTTAAAATATCAGAAATCCTTAGTCCTGTATTTATTCCGAACTTAAATAAAAGAAAGTTTCTTTCGTTTTTTGACAATATATCTTCTACCTTTTGAATATCTTGCTTATCTCTTATTGGTTCTACTGCGCTCATACCTTATTTTCACCTCCCTGTTATAATTAACAGTAAAATCAAAATAAGCAATATAAAACTTTAATATATGTCACTTATTTTCTGACTTTTAGCCAGAAATCCTCTAACATTTTATTACATATTTCTTCTTCAATTCCGCCATAAATTTTAATTTTTGAATTTGCAACTTTAGCCAAATTTAAAACAGAACCCATCGCTCCGTATTGAGTATTATAAGAACCAAAATATAAGGCATTTATTCCGGCTTGAATTATTGCCCAAGCGCACATGGGACAGGGTTCAAGAGTTACGTACATAATGCAATCCTTTAATCTGGAAGAATTTAAGGCTTGTTGCGCTTTTTGTATAGCAATAATCTCAGCATGAGCAGTAATATCATTGTTCTCTTCTCGCAAATTATGAGCAGATGCAACAATTTTCCCATCGAACTTAATTACACAACCGATAGGAACATCATTAACACACTTTTTTGCTTCATTTATTGCATTTAACACAGGTAAAACAAACTCCTTCTTGGTATTTATCACGACCCATTAACTTCTTAATATCTGCCGCTCTACATTTACCCCAAAATTTACACCTAAATTTACCCCCATTTACCCCCATTTACCCCCATTTACCCCCATTTACCCCCATTTACCCCTAAATTTATTCCTCGCCCCAGAATTCGTCATCATAGTATGCAAGTTCTAAAGCTCCTACAATAATCGTATCTCCATTTTTTAACCCATATTTCTTAAGTTCTTCAAACACTCCCATACCCTTTAATATGTTTTGAAACCTGATTACTTGTTCTGTGTTTCTTGAATCCGTAACTTTAGCAAGACGATTAATTTTTCCGCCTTCTATAACAAATGCATCTTTTGCAATTTTATTAATCTCGAAAGCACTATCATCGTTATTATATGCCCCCGAATCTTCCTCAATTTGTATATCAAATACGGGTTTCGGAATCTCGTCAACTTTAGAATCAATAAAATGAAGAAGTTCTTTTATTCCGTCTCTCGTTACTGCTGATATGGGGTAGAGGCAAATATTATCACCCAATAATTGTCTAAATTCTTCTAAATATTTTTCCAAATCTTCCTTTTGAACGGAATCAATTTTGTTTAATACTAATATTTGATACAAATTGCTTAAATGTTCTGAGTGTTTTTTAAGCTCATTGTTAATAATTTTGTAATTTTCAATAGGATTTTCTGCAGTTATATCTACAATATGAACTAAAAACCTGCATCTTTCAACGTGACGCAAAAATTCATGTCCTAATCCTGCGCCGTCTGATGCGCCTTCGATAAGTCCGGGAATATCAGCGATTACATAACTTCCTCCGTCTGATTTTTGTACAACTCCGAGATTAGGAACAAGTGTGGTAAAAGGATAATCCGCGATTTTAGGTTTTGCAGAACTTACAGCACTAATAAAAGTTGACTTACCAGCATTTGGCATTCCAAGCAATCCAACGTCAGCAATAAGTTTTAATTCCAACTCTAAAACTCTTTCAATGCCCGGTTCTCCAGGTTCACAGAATTGCGGAGCTTTCTTTTGTGCTGTAGCGAATCGAGCATTTCCCCTTCCACCTCTACCACCTTTTGCAATAAGAACCTTTTGCTCATTTTCCGTAAAATCGGCAATAATATTTCCGGTTTTCGTATCTTTAACCAATGTACCTAGGGGAATTCTAATATATAAATCTTTCGCACCGGCACCGTGCATTCCTTTTATTCCGCCATTTTCACCAGACTTGGCTTTATATACGGATTTTATTTTGAAATCCAAAAGTGTTGACATATTTTCATCAGCGACAAAATATATATCTCCGCCACGACCTCCATCACCGCCAGCCGGCCCGCCTTTATCAACGTATTTTTCGCGTCTCCAAGCAACCATGCCGTTTCCGCCATGTCCTGATATTACTCTAATACGCGCTTTGTCTAAAAATTTTACCATTTTATTCTCATAGTCTAAACATACTAATCATTTACTATTAACAATAACACATTCCAAGCCATTTTTAAAATTGCGACAGTTGCAAATTATGCTATTCTTTAATTAAATCAGCAAGTGTTCTTTACTTTAAATTCCAATCGATATAATTGCACCACATAAAAATATAATGCATATAATATTAAGGAACAAACAAATAAAAAAATCAACTATACTAATATCACATCGGATAAACTATTGTAATTCCGCAACATGTTTGAATCTTCTATACAAAAAAGGATGACTTTTTTAGTCACCCTTTTTTGTTATTTCATATTCTGCTTTTCTGTTTCATTTACTTTCGATTGTTGCTGCAATAAGTCATTAAATTTATCGAGGAAGTCTGAAAAATTTATCTTTCCCTGAGTTGTTGAAGAAGAGCTTGAACCGTCATCAACTTTTGGTTCTGTGCCGAAGTTAGCATAAGACTTAAATAGCCCCATATTCATAATATCACAATATTCAATTGTAAATTCACATCCATTCAATACAACATTAATCGTATAGTCATCACGATATCCTGTGTCGGTCATGTTAGGATTCGGGGTTTTTGAACCGGTTTTCGCTACTGAAACTGTTGCTCCCATATTTACAAGTCCCATAATGAGATCAGTATAAGATGCAGAGCCGTTATTTACATTTTCCATCAAAGACACAATATTATCATACTGCGCTTGGGTTATTTCGCCATAATTTGATGGTACAATATTTTCAATTAGCTCGTGTATTTTGTCTGCTTTATCTTTTTCTACTTTACCATTTATATTTTCTTCTAATTTATCAAAAGCAGCTTGAACAGCCTTTGCTGCATTACTTAAAGCTTCTTCATCAGATATTACAAGAGCCGAAAGTATTTGAGTTAATGCATTGAATACTCCCATAATATCAGGCCATAAATCTTTAAGCTGCTCTTCCGGAATATTTTTAGTAGCATAGTCAACAAGCGAATTAAATTTACTACGTACGTGGTTTGCAAGATTTTCAATTTGAGGTTTATTTTCGTCATTTGTAGTTTTTGAAATTTTTGTAGCACCTGTAAGTTCTTTATTCATATATGCCTGCAAATAAATATCTCTAATAGCAGCTTTTAATTCTTCTTGTGTAACATCTTCTCTGCCAGAGAATCGACTTTTTAATTCGGATTCTAATGTGTTAAGAGAAATTGAAACACCTCTTAAATCGACACCTAAATCAGTTTTTGCCTCTTGTACTATTCCATCAAAAGCCGTATTTATCATAGGAGCTCTTCTATGACTGCCAGCTATAATTGAAGAATTTGTTTTATCTATGGAACTGCTATTTATTACAACATTATACTCGCCATCATTATATAATAATTCTTCAGATTCATTTTCCAAATCATTAGTAGGTTTAATCTCATTTTTAATTGTATAATTATCATCAATCCACTCTATAATCTCATCTATGGATTTTTTGCCATCTGAATCATTAGCATAAAACTTATCAATTGCAGAATTTAAGCTGTTATAGTTAACTGTTCTAAATGCACTGCATGCTTTATTTAAATTGTTCATCGTTGCATTAAAATTATACTTATCATAATCAGAAATATCTGTAGCAGATTCCATTTGTTCTGCATATTTTTCATCCAACTTTTTGACGTTACTATACATTTCGGTTAAATAATTAGACATCCCTGAAAGCAGTTTATTATAAGATAATGTATTTGTATATGTACTATTATTTACACCGTTAATGAAATCACTTACATCTCCGAGTAAATCAGCAACTTCTTTCATTGCCTCCAGTGCTGCCTTTATATCATCTGCATCGACCGCCTCTGCAAGTTTTATTATAAGCTCGCTTGTTTTTTGTGTGATTTTATCAGCTTTGTCTTTATTGTCTTTAAATGCGTCATAGCTATCTGTTATACTTTTACTTATTTCCTTATTATTTTCATTGTTTAGTTTATCGATATTAAAATCTTTTCGCGGTATAATACAAATCCAAGGATTATTACTAAAATTATCATAAATTATTTCTAATGATTTTTCTAAGGAAGCCTTATCTATGTTACCATGTATGTAATCTTGAATTTTATTGTCTATTTCTTCATTAGAATTATTGATTTCAACATCATACTCGATTGCATATTCCTCAGAATATTTTTCGTTTTTATTTTCCAAATATTCGTTTAATATATCTCTTATCTTATCGTCATTAAATTGTTCATTTCCCAATAAATCTATGATATCATTTATATCTTCAAACTTGTTGTATGTGTTTTCTTCAATTGTATAACCAATTTGAGAACATAACTCCATAAATACGTGCTTTTGTTCTTCCGCATCTAATTTGCTCATATAGATAGAGACAAGTTTATTAATATATTTTGGTAATTCTTGTGTAGGTGGATTTCCGCTATTTATAGCCTCTTCAATAAAGGATAAGATTTTTTCTGTACCTTCATTAACATCCTGCCAAGCCGAACCAAACGGAAGAAACATATCGCCAACCATCTTTGGTGTTGTTGTATCAATTTTTGATAATTTGTTTATTAATGTTGTTAGTTGCTCTATTTCATTATTATTTAGGTTTAACACTCCAATTTTAGATGCAGATAAAGATCCGATATTTTCATTAACAGTACTATTTTTTACCAATTCTGCGGCTTTATCTCTCACTTGATTTAACAAATCATAAACCTTTTCTTTTTCGGTAGTGGTCAATGTTTTTGCTGAGAATTTTTCAATTTGAGCAAGAACATTAGATAAATCTACCTTACCTTCTAAAAAACCATTAACCATATTTGTCAATGTTGTTATGTTATTTTCCGGATATGTTTGTTTTAAAAGATTAATCAGCTCTGTATAGTTAGTACATCCGCATTCCGGATTTATCAAGTATGTTTCTGTTTTACCATTTATTGCCTTTGATGATACAAAATATTTTGATATTTCATCTTCTGATAGGCCATATTTTTTCATTAAACTATTAACAGTAGATTTAAAATAAGTGTTTTGAGTTAGTTTATCAGTCTGCGACTCTGCAGCATCATTAGAACAAGATACTGTATAGTTTTGCGTTGCGCCCGTAGATGGATTTTTATATGTGAATGTAAATGTAATGGTATCTTTTGTTGCTGTATGAGAATGTCCAATTGTATTTGATACGCACCACTTTTCCATCTCGCCAGGAGTTAAATTACCTTTTGTAAATAGAGACATAACTTCTTCTAAAGTAAGTTTTTCAACAGTAACTGTTTCTACTTGCGCACTCCCGGCACTTCCTATCCCACTTGTACTACCTGTTCCGCTTGCACTACCTGTTCCGCTTGCACTACCTGTTCCGCTTGCAGAACCTGTTTGCGCAGTACGATTGTATAGATACATGTTCTTCTGTTGATTAAAATAACTTGAAACTCCTGACATAGTTTGTATTTCCTTTCTTCTTTCGGATTATATACTTTTTTATACTTCTTTTAGATAATAAACTTTAAATATATAAAACAATGTATTCACTATATACAATTATATAACATATTTTGCAAAAATATAGAAGTTTTGAACTATTTTGTTACAATTCGCGCACTACTACTACTACTACTACTACTACTACTACTACTACTACTACTACTACTACGTTTCCGCCGATTTTAAAAAATACAAAACTGCATATTATCTCTTAACAATTGATTATGTATTAATATTTTATAAAAATTAGTCAAAAATTTACTACATTTAGATGAGAGAATGTAAAATCAGAACATACTTACAAAATTATTTATAATATGTTGCAATAAAAAATTCAGCAATATAAAATGTTATTGGTCGAAATATTAAAATCAAGTTTGGAATCTTGAAAGTAGAAAGAAGGTTAAATATGAAAGACGGTTTACATCCGGATTATAAAAAGACTGTTATTAAATGTGTATGTGGTAACGAAATTGAAACAGGTTCAGTAGTTGATAATCTTACAGTTGAAATTTGTTCAAATTGCCACCCATATTATACAGGTCAACAAAAAATTCTTGACTCTGAAGGTCGTGTTGAAAGATTCAAAAAACGTTACGGTCAAAAATAGTATCGAAAGAAAACGTTTTATAAGAATTCAAAAAAAAGAGGTTGTCAAAAAACAAGGACAATCTCTTTTTTGTTGAAGAGAGTGACTAAAAAGTCAAGATTTTTGTATTTACTTACCCCTTACACCTACCCATCTCTCACAAGGGGCGAGGGGATTTTACGTCTCTGGCAAAATTTATAAAAAGTCGTAGTTTTAGACTTTTTAGTCACACTCATTCACGCATTTTTTGGTTATTCTGCATCCTCTGTTTGTAATGTATTGTTTACATGTTAATATATAAATATTCAGAGTTAGTTGTAAGGGGATAAAAATGTTAAACACATCAGCTTTTGGCAAGAATGATATTCGCGGAATCTATGGAGACAATATAACAGAAGAGCTTTTTTATTATGCAGGACGCGGATTTGTTCAATATCTGGTAAAAGAATCAAGAAGAATTCCGTCCGAGATATGGATTACAGTTTGCAGAGATGCAAGATTACATTCACCATCATTATCAAAATCTTTGATTGAGGGAATTAGATCATGCGGAGCAAATGTAATTGACATGGGTTTAGCTCCAACACCTATAGGATATTATTCTGAAGCAGCAGGAGTTCCACCATTTTTAACAAAATACCTTCCTGTAACCGGAGCTTTAATAATAACAGCAAGTCATAATCCAAGTCAGTACAATGGTTTAAAAATGACTTATGCAAAACAAACATTAGGTGAATCTCAAATAAAGGTTGTCAAAGAGTTAACAGAAGAAGAATATAAATTGAGAATTCCACCGGTTCCGTTCGGGCAGATTGTAGAATACGATTTAATTCCTGATTATATAGAAGATATGAAAAAACGTTTTGGAAGAGTCGGAGAAGGAATAAAAGTTGTTGTTGACTCTGCAAACGGAACAGGCGGAGTTGTTGCGCCAAAATTATACAGAGCATTAGGGTGTGAAGTAATTGAACTATATTCTCTTCCAGATGGAAGATTCCCGCATCATCATCCTAATCCAAGCGATGAAAGCACTCTTAAGGACATCAAAAAAGCTGTTCTTGCAAATAACGCAGATTTGGGTATCGCTTTTGACGGAGACAGTGACAGAATTGGCGTAATTGATTCTAACGGTAATTCAATGACAGGAGACAAACTTCTTTTAATTTATTCGGAAGATATTATCAAAGAATACAATAAAAAAGGAATAAAACCGTTTATCGTATCAGAAGTAAAATGTTCACAAGTTTTATATGACACTATTGACAAGAATGGCGGAATTGCTGTTATGACCAAAACAGGACATGGTTACATAAAATCAAAAATGCGTGAAACAGGTGCAGTTTTAGCCGGAGAAATGAGCGGACATACATTTTTTAAAGATAAGTATTATGGTTTTGATGATGCGGTTTATGCAGGTTGCAGGATTATCGAAATTATTTCCAATAAAAAACAAGAAAATCCGGATTTTAGAATATCGGACATGTTAAAGCCTTTTGAGGCAATGTATTCATCGTCAGAAGTGAGACTTCCTTGTCCTAATACATTAAAATCTCCTGTACTAGAGAGTTTTCAAGCTGTAATTGCTGAGAATCCGGAATTCTTTGGAGTAAAAATTAAAGATATCATAACTTTAGACGGAATGCGTATTGTGTTTGAAGGAACAAACGATAAAGCAGGTGGATTTGCGCTTATAAGACAAAGCAATACAGAGCCTGTTTTTACATTACGTTTTGAAGCAGACTGCAAAGAAAATGCAGAAAAATATGAAGAATTGATGGTAAGCAAATTACTTGAGATTATCCAGAATATATCAAAAAATATTGCAACATCAGTATAGATAATACAAGTCATAAATTCTAAATTTTAATTGTTATCAAAAAAGCAGCTCCGGTATTGCAAAGAGTATTTTTTTGATATACACTTAACAAAGAAATGAGCGACTGGCGGGGGTAAATGTATCTCAGCCAAAAGCAATTACTACAAGATGGGCGATTGGCGGGGGTAAATATATCTCGGTCGAAAGCAATTACTACAAGATGGGCGATTGGCAGGGGTAAATGTATCTCAGCCGAAGCAATTACTACAAGATGGGCGATTGGCGGGGGTAAATGTATCTCAGCCGAAAGCAATTACTACAATATGGGCGTTTGGCGCAGTTGGTAGCGCATCTGAACGACATTCAGAGGGTCACAGGTTCAAGTCCTGTAACGCCCACCATAAATAAAGATTTTATAGTCTTTTTAGTGTGATTTTAAGAGCAAATATTTATGCCACATTTTTTTATTACGAGCAAAAATATAAATAGAAATACAATAACAATAGATGATTCAGAAAATTATCGCCATATAGCTCGTTCTTTACGTGCAAGATGCGGCGAAAAATTATTATTAATTGATGAATTTCAAATTCAGTATGAAACAACTATCACAGAGATTACAAATGAAAAAATTGTTTGTAGTATTCAGCAATCATACCAATCAAAAAGAGATTTAGATTTTGATTTATATTTAGCGCAATCTCCTTTAAGGAGTGATTCACAGCTTACAATAATGGAAAAATCGACAGAATTAGGAGTAAGAGGAGTTTATCCTGTTATAACGGACAATTGTGCAGTAAAAAAGGATGTTGCACAATCAAAAGTAGAAAAATGGCAGCGAGTTATGAATGAGGCATCGAAACAATGTGAAAGAGCCAAGATTCCTATATGCTATCCTGTTACTGATTTTCAAACTCTTTTCCAATCAGATTTTGACAGAATAATAGTTATGGGCGAGCGCTCAACAGAGCAGAATTTAAAACAATATTTATCAAAGTTGCCCATAAAAAAATCAGAAAAACTACTAGTTATAATCGGACCTGAAGGCGGTTTTTCGCAGCGAGAATTCAACTTATTTAGAGAAAAAGATTTGCCAGTAATTTCTCTTGGTGATTTAATATTAAAAGCAGATACTGCGGTAATAGTTACATTAGGGAATATTATCCATGAATATAAAGGATGATTTTATACTCAAAGATATCTCTGAAGGATATTTGGTTGGCGGTGCCGTCAGAGATTTTTTGCTTGGTAAAGAATCTTATGATAGAGATATAACAATAAAAAATGCTGAAGAATTTTCGCATAAGCTGGCACAGAAGCTTGATGCTGTTTTTATAACATTGGATGCTGAAAACAAAATATACCGGCTTATTTTAAGAGACAAAAAAAATTACCTTGATATATCAGAACTTCGAGGAGATAATATAAACAAAGATTTATTAAAACGAGATTTTACTATTAATGCAATTGCTTATGATTTGCAAAAATCGCAGTTTATAGATATTACAGGCGGAAGAGAAGACTTAAAAAAAGGAATTTTACGTCAGATTGATGAACAGAATTTTATTGATGATCCTCTAAGGCTTTTAAGAGCATTTAGATTTATCGCAACAACTGGTTTTAAAATAGATGACGAACTCATAAATACAATAAAAAAATATAAAGAGTTGATAAAAGAACCTGCAAGGGAACGAATTCACGAAGAGATAATGAAAATGTTCGGAGGAAAATGGACAGAGCAAGCTCTTATACAAATGCTTGAATCAGATTTTCTACAATTAATTTTTCCGTTTGTGGAGGATATGAAAAAAGTTCCACCTAATACTCACCATCATCTAGATTTAATCCATCACGTTATAGAAACAGTACGACAAATAGAGATTCAGTATGAAAATACAGAAAATGAAGAAGTAAAAAATCATACAAATTCTTCTGACTTTGGAGGATTTCCAAGAATTAATTATATAAAACTTGCCGGATTTTTGCATGACATAGGCAAGTATTCTACATGGACACTTGAAAATAACGGCAATACTGTTTGGAAAATTAGTGACGGCTTGCCTTATCCTGAAGATACAGGACTGCGACACAGATTTATTAAGCATGATGCAGTCGGAGCAAAGATGGTGATTCCTTTACTAAGAGGACTCAAATTTTCCAATAAGCAAATAGACTATATATCAGAGATGATAAGACAGCATATTTATCCATCAAGTATTATTTCATCGCCGGTTTTGGATAATAAAGTAATGATGAGATACGTAAGAAAAATGGATAAAAATGTTATCGATAATATAATGCTGGCTAAAGCCGACAGACTCTCTGCGCAGGGACCGGACGTAACAAAAGAGATGACCGAAAATAACATAAACGGACTTAATAAATTATTGAAATTTTATTTAGAAGTAAAACCCAATTTAAAGCCGATTCCAAAATTAATAAACGGCACAGAAATAATGGATATACTTAAAATAAATCAATCTCCACAGTTAGGCATAATTATAAAAAAACTTCACGATGCCCAATTAAATGGCGATATAAGTACAAGAGAAGAAGCTCTGGAATTTATTCGAAACATAAATCCATGACAAAATTCATTATAAAAGCATGCCTGTTTATTTTTTGGAAAATATATTAATCAAAATTTTTAATAAAGCTGTATACTAGAATTATAGCAACTATGCACACATGGAATTAAGAAAAGAAAAAGATTTAGAGAGGCTTTATTATGAAAAATTACGACAAAGCGGAAGTTTTATCATGTCAAAATGAAGTATTTCATGAATTATACTCCGTACTTGCACTGATTAATGCAATTAAAATTATTTGTCAATCAAAAGAATTTAACGGAGAGTACTACGGAATTTCTCAAGATTTTGCATCCAAACTAAGTGACGAAAGAAATGAATATCTTTCACTCTTATCATTATTATCGGACAAAGTATCAAAAATCAAGACATTAAGCTTATGTCTTGAAAATCAACTTTCACAATTAAAGTAAAATTCCGACTATTGCCGCAGAAAGATAACAACTAAGAGTTCCGCAGATTAAGGCTCTTAAACCTAATCTTGCAAGATTTTTTCTTTGGTTAGGAGCAAGTTCACCAATACCTCCAATTTGTATTGCAATAGAACCGAAATTGCCAAAACTACATAATGCAAAAGATGCAATCATGAAACTTTTTGCCTGCAAAGTTGAAATGATATGACTTAAATTAACATAAGCTACCATTTCATTTAGCACAATCTTTGTACCCATTAATGAACCTACGACAGATGCATCTTTAAACGGCACCCCTAAAATAAGTGCAAACCACATAAATATTTTACCTAAGATATAGCTTAACGATAGGTGACTTAAGAAAGCTAAATGGGAACATCCCGGGATGTATTTGTACATAAACATACCGCCTAAACCGAGCACCCAATCAATAAAAGCTACCAAAGCAACAAGAGCAAGCAGCATTGCAGTAACGTTTATAGCAACTTTCATGCCATCTCCCGCACCGTTAGATATAGCATCAAATACATTTATAAATGTTCTGCGCCTTGAGATTTTAATATTATCGCCTGTTTCTGGTTCACCCGTTTCTGGATAAATAATTTTTGCAAGAATCAAAGCTCCGGGAACAGCCATTATTGATGATGCTAATAAATATTCAGGAGGTATTTTCATGTTTATATAAATAGGCATCGTTGCTCCAGATATGCAAGCCATACTTCCAGCCATAGATGCTAATAATTCAGAGCGCGTAAGCTTTGCCAAGTATGGCTTAATCATGATTTGAGCAACAATTTGTCCGACAAATGCACTTGCAACATTTGATAGAGCCTCCGCACCAGACACTTTCATTATTTTATTCATAGCTTTACCAAGTACAGCGACTACTCTTTGCATAATACCGTAATAATAAAGTATATTAACAAGCACCATCATAAAAATAATTGAACAAACAAATTCTAACGTTAAAATAAAACTATTTTGTCCAAAAACATCAGCTAATAACGGTTTATCAAGCAGGGGGCCAAATACAAATGCCCCGCCCTCGTGAGCGAAATCCAATATTTTTGTTATAAACTTACCAATTAATACGAATAATTGTCTACCAAGTTCAAACTTGAATATAAACCACGCAAAAAATATTTGCATTAAAAACCCAACTACTATGGTCCGAATATTTATAGCTTTCTTGTTATTAGACATTAAAAATGCAATCAAAAATATAACTACAATACCAATAAGCCCTACAAATCTTTCCATGCTCACTCCTATCTCAACTAAGATTATAACACAAAAACATATCTAGAGCTTAGAATAAAACTTGACCTATTCACTAATCTCAACTTGTTACAAAAATTTACATTCAATGATTCGAAAATTTGGTAAATAACGGTTAATGCATATAACTGTTTAGTATGGGTAAGATTCAGTTTTAGTAATATTTTTCGCTGAACATAACCAGAGATTTTAACTAAAATTATTTTGAAAAATTTAAATACTACTCACAAAATCAAAAGATAAAATTCTGCAAAGTATTTGCAATTTTTATATGTTTATTTTAGAATTTAGGCATACGCCGAATTTATAGAATGTGTTTAATTCACATTCTATTTTAAATAGAGCGGAAATTGATTATAAACTTGAAATTCAATCACACGAAAATTAAATAGCAAAATATTAACAATAAAAAAGGAAACAAAAAATGGGTATCAAAGGTAAAAATGACAGAATGGTAGTTCTAGCTTGTGAAGATTGCAAGGAAAGAAACTATACAACAGTTAAAAATAAAAAGAATACAAAAGACAGAATGGAACTTTCTAAATACTGTCCAACTTGTAAGAAACACACAACTCACAAGGAAACAAAGTAACGTGAATCGTGAATAGTGAACCGTGAATCGATAGTTTTTCGAATCACAAATCACGACTCACGAATCACGATTTTGCGTCCTTAGTTCAGTTGGTAGAACGTCGGTCTCCAAAACCGGATGTCGAGGGTTCGAGTCCTTCAGGGCGCGATTTACTAAGAGCCTAATATAAGTTTTTATATGGTTCAAAAGAAAAGGTAATAAAGATGAACAACTCTTCAAATAAAATTAAGCAAGAAATAGTTACATACTTTAGAGGCGTAAAAACTGAGTGGGGCAAAATTACATGGCCGGAAAGAAATCAGGTTGTTGTAGAAACTTGCTTTGTTGTTGCAATAGTGTTTATTTTTACAGTTTTTATTTATGTTGTAGATATATTATTTAATGCACTTCTTGCAAATCTTTAATTATCGGTAAATAAAATCAAAACACTTTGGAATTTGTACCAAACAGAAAAAGGGTAAGAATAATGAGTGAAAAAGAAGAAAACTTAGTAGATACAGAATTAACAGAAGAAAATTCTGAAAATGGAGAACTTAAGCCATCTGGAAAAAATCAGAAGCGCTGGTATATAGTTCATACGTATTCAGGTTATGAAAATAAGGTAAAAAGCAATCTTGAAAAACGTATTGAATATATGAATATGGCTGACAAAATTTTCAGAGTAGAAGTTCCACAAAAGACTGTAACACAAATTAAGGGCGGACGTAAACTTGAAAAAGAAGAAAAAATCTTCCCTGGTTATGTACTTGTTGAAATGATAATGGATGAGGACAGTTGGTACGTAGTTCGTCATACAGCTGGTGTTACTAAGTTTGTAGGTTCAGCAAAAAAACCGATTCCGGCAAAAGAGTCTGAAATCAAAAAGATTATTCACCGTTCTACAGCAACCACTCAAAAAATTGAAATGGATGTTAAAATTGGTGAAAAAGTCAGAATTGTATCAGGTCCGTTTGCAGAATTCGTTGGTGATATTACAGAAGTTTATCCTGATAAAGCAAAACTTAGAGCAATGGTTTCAATCTTCGGTCGTGAAACTCCGGTAGAACTTGAATACAAACAAATACAAAAATTGTAGAAATATAAAAGTAGCAAGAAAATTGGACATGTAAAGCGGAATAATTTTCCATTTTCCATTTTCAATTTTCCATTAGAGAACGTGGAAGGGGATGCCCCCCGTTGGTACCACGAAAGGAGAAAAAAATGGCAAAGAAAGTAGTAGGAAAAATTAAGCTTCAAATTGAAGCCGGCAAAGCAAATCCATCACCTCCGGTTGGTCCTGCTTTGGGTCAACACGGTGTTAACATCATGGATTTCTGTAAGCAATTCAATGCTAAAACAGAATCACAAGCAGGTTACATTATCCCTGTTATTATTGATGTATACGAAGACAGAAGTTTTACTTTTGTTATCAAATCACCTCCAGCACCTGTTCTTATTAAGAAAGCTTTGAACATACCAAAAGGTTCAGCTGTTCCAAACAAGACTAAAGTTGCTGAAATTACAAGAGCTCAATTGGAAGAAATTGCTAAAATCAAAATGAACGATTTAAATGCAACTACAATGGATGCTGCTGTTAAGATGATTGCAGGTTCTTGCAGAGCAATGGGCGTAACTGTAAAAGAGGGGTAAATATAGGGGTAAATATAAGTAGTCTTTTTGGCTATACTCCGAAATTAAAGTAGAACACAATGGAAGGACCATCTAACGGGTAAGCTGGCAATAAGCCGATTGTATATACCCCAGTCCGCTAACACCATGAAAGGAAAATTAAAATGTCTAAAATAACAAAAAAACAAAAGAAGCTTCAAGAAATGCTCGAAGGTTTTGAACAACCTACAAGCGGTAAAGAAGCATTGACTAAATTACAAGAAATATCTAAAGAAGTGGCTAAGTTCAATGAAACAGTTGAATGCCACATGAGATTAGGTATAGATGTTAAACATGCTGAACAACAAATCCGATCAACCGTAGTACTTCCTGCAGGTTTGGGTAAGGAAGTAAGAGTTTGCGTCATTGCTAAAGGTCCTAAGGTTAATGAAGCAAAGGATGCAGGCGCAGATTTCTATGGAACAGAAGATATTATCGATAAAATCGCTGGCGGTTGGTTTGAATTTGACACATTAATAGCAACACCTGATTGTATGGGTATGTTAGGTAAGTTAGGTCGTGTTTTAGGTCCTAAAGGCTTAATGCCAAACCCTAAAACAGGTACTGTAACATTAGATATAGCTAAAGCAGTTAAGGATGCTAAAGCAGGTAAAGTTGAATTCCGTGCTGATAAGCAAGGCATGATTCACTGCCCGATAGGAAAAGTTCAATTTACTAATGATGACTTGGTTAAGAACTATGGTACATTAGTAGATGCCGTTTTGAAGGCTAAGCCGTCTGCTGCTAAAGGTACTTATGTTAAGTCAATTTATTTGACAACAACTATGGGACCGGGCATTAAGATTGACTCAAAAAACCTTCAAGCAGAAGTTAAAGAAATTGTTGGTTGATATTTACAGCCGGTCAAACGACCGGCTTTTTTTTATATAAATTTATTGAAATAAGTAAACAGTCTTACTCTATACTGAAATCTGTCTCAATACAATTTATTCAATATAGCATAATGTCCTATTGCGAAAAAAAAGTCACTATGGTACAATATATTTGCGGTGTTTTTGCCGAAGAGATAAACATAAGGGGTGAATATGCAAGTTTCTGCAATCAATCTTAAGGAAAATAACGGTTATCATATAGCAAATAATGTTAATGTAAATCGTAGAAATGAACAAATCGGAGATACTTCATTTAATTCTTTAACCCCTTATAACACTAAAAAAGTTACACCTGCTGACAAACTCCCAATGGTGTTTGATAGCATCAATCAATGGAAAAATTTCTGTCACCAAAGAATAGTAGGCAGAAAACTTGATGTTATTGCTTAGAGATGAGTATAGGATTAATTTTAGGTTTTTTTGATGGTGTACATAAAGCTCATAGAGCTGTAATAGAGTCTGCAAATAAATACTCATCAGAAAGCATACTTATTACTTTTAAAGAATCGCCATCAGTCTATTTTACCGGAAAAGCGGAATATATACTCTCAAGGAAAGATTCCATAGAAAAAATGAAACATGCCGGTGTAAAGCAGATTATAGAGCTGGAATTTTCTAAGATTGCTAAAATTACTGCAGAAGAATACTTAGACTATCTAATAACAACTTATCATCCTGCTAGCATATCAACCGGATACAACCATACTTTTGGTGTTAATAAAACAGGAAGTCCGGACATATTGGAACTGAATAGCAAAAAATACGGCTATAAATATATATGTACACCTCCAATAAAAGACAATAATGAAATTATAAGTTCATCGCTAATAAAAAATTATTTACGCAGCGGCAATATAGAGCGAGCGAACTTTTTACTTGAGAGTAATTTTTGCATAGAGGGTAAAGTTATTCACGGCGCAGAAATTGGACGTAAAATAGGATTCCCGACTGCAAACTTAAATTATCCTGAAAATATTGTAAAATTACCATTTGGAGTGTACTGCACAAAACTCAAAATAGACGGAAAAGAAAAACGAGCAATTATGAATTGGGGGTTGAAACCAACTCTCAATAATGTTCAAAAACCAATAGTTGAAGTTAATATTCTTGATTATAGCGGAGATTTATACGGTGAGAACTTAAAAATAGAAATTATTAAGCACATAAGAGGCGAAGAAAAATTTCCGTCACTTGACGAATTAAAAAAACAAATTAAAAAGGATATTGAAGTATGCTTAACGTTGTAATTGTAGGATACGGCGAAATGTTTACAAATCTTATTGCAGGGGCACTAGATGCAAATTGCAATATTGTTGGAGTTTTTCGTGCTGAGAGGATTAAGTACAATCCTTTAATAAGGAAAATAAAAGACATGTTTAATCCATCGCTTGATTACAACTACATAAAAAGCTACAATTTACACGAAATAAAAGCCAAAAGCATAAATTCCAAAGAATTCAAGAAGGCAATATTAAAGCTGAATCCTGATATTATTCTTGTCGGTTCGTGGGGAGAAAGAATAAAAAAAGAGATTTATGATTTGCCAAAAATCGCAACAATAAATGCTCATCCATCTCTGCTGCCCAAATATAGAGGTCCAAATCCATACTTTTGGACAATAAAAAATCAAGAACAAACAAGTGGAATATCTTTTCATCTTATTGATGACAATTATGATTCCGGAGCGATTCTGGCACAAGAAGAAGTTAAAATCTATCCGTCAGACACCGGAAAATCGCTAAAAGAAAGAACTGTCTTAACAGCCAGAGGAGTTGTTTGTGAATTACTTAAAGATTTAAGCGAAGATATTATAATTCCGCTGACTCAAAAAGAAGAAAAATCAACATATTATTCGCATCCTTGCAATTTACAACTGGATTTTTCCAAAAGTGCAATTGAAAATTACGCACTAATAAGGGCTATTTACCCTTGGGGAGCAGCATATTTCTTCAATGATTCAGATTGTATAAAAGCATTACCGCAGGGGAGCGAAATAGTAGATAATAACTCTGAATTTAATGAATCCGGAACAGTGTGTGAAATAGATATTAAAAATAAAATTATTGGCATACTATGCTCTGATAACAAAATTTTAAGAATACGAATAGAAAATAACAAAAGCTGTGACAGATTTTTTACAAGAAATTATATGAAACGCGAACTTTATGTCGGGCAAGTCATTTACGATTAATTGTAATAACTTAAATGGTTGCAAGCAGCAATCCTAATGTTAAAAATATGGAAAAATAAATCATTAAATTTCTTGATTGATAAATCCTTATCATAAAACTTTCTGCATTCATTTTTTCTATTACTTCCATATTTTCCATTGGAAAATGAAACCATTTTTTTCGAGGTATAGAGTTTGAATCTGTTGAAAAATCCACCATTGATTTGTATAAATCAACACCTAATGGAATTGTAAGTAGTGAAATTAATACTTGCCAATCCGATATATCAAATATACAAATAACAAAAAGAGATACATATGATAGAATTAACAATATTTTAAGCACAATCAATGAATCCAATTGAGAGTCAAATGAATTTGCGATAGTAAAATGTCCCTCTTTCAAGTCATATTCATAATCCATTACCGTATGTATGTAAAGTAGTATTACTGTCATAATCATGGTCGGCAATGACAGCAAAAAAGCTTCCCAAGAAAGAGTTTTTGTCATAACAAAATTCACACCGCCAAACAAAATTGGTCCATAAGTCAACGCAACAGCTATTTCTGATAGTCTAATTTTTGATAAAAATGAGTATAGTAAACCGATTATTCCACCGCAGAACATGAAATACAAAACTACTACACCACATTTTATTATAAAAAATAAACCAATTAATCCTGCTATAAAAAAATATATGCCGGCAAGAGTTAACATTTGAGATTCTTTTACAATTCCCAAAACCAAATACCTGCATTTTGTTTTCTGAGTATTTTGTATATATTCCTTTTTATCAAAATCTACTCTTTTTATTAAAGATTTATAATCAAAATAATCATCCAAAATGTTTGTTCCTAAATGCGCCAAGGAAATTCCGACTAATGCAATTAGACCATACCAAACATTTCCTGATTTATGAATAGAATAAGTGAAAATTACAATCCACGACAACAATGTCATTGGTAAAGAATAAACTCTCGAACACTCTAGAATTACTGCAAATTTATTTAACATAAGCATATAATAACATATTAAGAAATAAAAAAAAGCCTCGCACCTGCGAGGGCTGATTAGGGGTAAAATGGGGTATGAAAGTTTTTGGCATTAACCCATTTTAGATTAATAAAGAAAGAAATCCTCTTGCTTATTTAATGTTGCAAATTTTATTACTAGTTAAGTCCTAGTTGTGCTCTATAGAAACCACTTGAAGCAATCTTGTTTTGAATGAGATTGTTACCGTTAGACGAAGCCATATACATACCGCCTAATCTGTCAAGTCTTTTTGTTAATCTAGAATCAGGATAAACTTTTGATGTGTTTTTTAATCTTATCCAAGTTGCAGCCTCTTTTTGTGTTGCAATAGTTTCTTCTTCTAAATCCGCAACTCTTTTAACATGCATACTCTCGTGTGCAACTAAGCATGCTATTTGTTCAACAGGCGCATCTTTGTATATAGAGTTAATCATAATAACTCTTGTTCCGTACTTGTTATATGTACTAATAGCAAATGTCTTGTGACTGTTATAAGAGACTGATGACAAATCATCAAAAGAAACTCTTATTGCATATTTTCTTAAATTCCTCAAAACGTCCGTTTCACCTGTTCTTTCTAATAAATCGATTGCAGCAACAATTTTAGAATCAGATGAAAAATCTGCTGCTCTGTAAGCATACACCATTTGTGATAATGATAAAAATATCATTGCTGTGAATAATACTACTAATTTTTTCATGTTAAAGCTCCTAATCAACTCTTGTGTTTATTTAAACTAATCAACTTGTTTGTACATGAGTGTTATCGGAATCATTTATGAAAAACTTTAGTAAAATGCTCCGTTTTGTTACAAAACTTTACATTACAACAAAAACAATTCCTACAAAGCAGTATTTATAGGGGTTTTAAGGAATAATTTAAAATGTAACAAATGTTAAGCAAATAGGGTGATTTATAATAAACTTTACAAAACTTAAAAATAGAAATTAAATAAAAACTGTATAACCCTCTTGCTGTCACACATAGAGAACCACAAAAAAACATCCGCGAACACGAGACTCACGGATGTAATTATTAACAATTAAACAAATTTATCCTAATGCATTAAAGGTAAAATTATGATGAGTTCCACCACCGTAATTATTATAGACTGAACCACTTGCTGCAGTAGCCAAATATTTAGGTGCAAGTTCTCTTTCACAATTTTCGACATTTACACCACCGAAAGTTCCAGTGTTAACCCCGGGTGTCCTTTCTACAGTGTTAACTCCTCTTGAACGACCCCAGAAGTTGAGGTAGTTAAAATTTTGTTCTATAGGTGGTGTGTAAATACGATTGTCCATGAAATTATACCTGTTTTTATGTCTTTACATATATATAAAGTATTCTACAAACAAAAAATTGCGTATTTTTTTAAAATTGTTACAAAACTTTACATTTTAAACGTAACCGCGGATTAATAAAAATTACAATTTTTGAACTTTTTAAACTCTTTCAAATATGTACAGAATTTAAGTTCTATAAGGAATAGCATACAATTTGAGTTAAAATCTTGACTGGAAGAATTCAAGAATTTTTTTTATTTTTCGGAAACTATTAAAAGAAGAAACAAAAATATATAATGCTTTTTTGTTATACTAAAAGTACGAAATAAAGGAAAAAACTATGAAAGACATGTTAGACAAAATTGTTCAAATTGAGAAAAGATACATTGAGTTGGGAGAAACTCTTTCTGATCCAAATGTAATTGCTGATTATAACAAGTTCCGTGATTTATCGAAACAAAGAAAATCAATGGAAGAAACTGTTGAACTTTATTATGCCTGGAAAAAGGCAACTGATGCTATAGAAGAAGCTAAACAAATGATTCACGAAGAAAAAGATGAAGAGATGAAAGCTTTTTTAAAAGCTGAAATGGAAGAAAATGAAGCAAAACTTCCTGAATATGAAGAAAGAATGAAAGTACTGCTTCTCCCGCGAGACCCAATGGATGATAAAGACATTATGCTGGAAATCAGAGGCGGAGCCGGCGGTGATGAAGCTAACATTTTTGCAGGCGACCTTGCAAGAATGTACCTAAAATTTGCTGATAAGCAAGGTTGGCAAACTCAAATCCTTTCTAAAACAGAATGCGAAGCTGGTGGATATTCTGAAATAATTATTTCCATAAAAGGTGATGCCGTATACTCACAACTCAAGTATGAATCAGGTGTTCACAGAGTTCAGAGAGTTCCTGAGACTGAATCACAAGGCAGAGTCCACACTTCAACAGCAACAGTCGCCGTTATGCCGGAGGTTGACGACGTAGAAATTGAAATTAGACCTGAAGATATTGAAATGTCTACAGCTCGGAGTGGTGGCGCAGGTGGTCAAAACGTAAACAAAGTAGAAACCGCAGCAAGACTTTTCCATAAGCCAACTGGAATTATGATTTTCTGTACAGAAGAGCGTTCACAACTCCAAAACAAAGAAAGAGCTATGGAAATTTTACGTTCTAAACTATACGATTTAGAAGTTCAAAAACAAATGCAGGAAGTTACCGACCTCCGCCGTTCGCAAGTAGGTACCGGCGACCGTTCAGAACGTATAAGAACTTATAACTTCCCCCAAGGTCGTTTAACTGACCACAGAATTAACCACAACTTGAATGTTTGGACTGTTATAGATGGTGATTTAGAAGAATTAATTCATCTTCTGATTGAATATGACCAAAAACTTAAACTCGAAAAACTTGCCCAAGTAGGATAGAAATTAACAGGAAAATATTAAATAATCAGGGGCTAGCCTGTATCTTTTTTAAAAAACGTCAGAACAACAATATACATTAGTCTGAGGGCTGATAGTTTTAAAGAAAGGAGGGCTAAATTATGGACAATCTTAATTTGACTTTAATAATCATTTTATTGATTCTATTCATAATCAAAAACGGCACCTACATAAAGTAGATACCGCCTTAGTCATTTACAGTTGATGGGAGCTGGAACTCCCGCCCCTGATATTTATATTATAAATCATTATATAGAAAATTCAATATTAATTTCGATTAATTTCAAAAATTTTACACAAAACCTTAGTTTGATATACAATAATAGAAAAAGATTTAATACAGAGACTCTAAACAGGCTCATTTGTAATTATAAATCGTCACAACTCGCTATTTAAAACAATTTATCACTATTAAGCATAAAACAGAAAGAATATCTTAAATGAAAATATTACCAGTTAATAATACATTGCCACAATCAAATTTTAAGGCAAAATTTTCAAAACAGGATGTTAAACAATTTTTAACAGAGATAGAGGAATGCGACCTTTCGACAGTACCAAAGTTGTACACATTATTAGATTTTGTTAAAAATTTACCGGGGGAAATAGCAAAAATTCTGCCATCAAGAGTAATACCATTCTACCAGATTCATATTGACAACAAATCTATGACAAATAATAGGGAATATATAAGTGCATACCACGCACTTTATGATGCATTTGTTTTGCATAAAAATTCAATGCTTAAAACTTCTCCAATAAAGAGAATGACAGAAGATGAATTTGAATCTGAATTTTATAAAAATGCTGATAAAACCGTAAAAGATATAGAAAATTTGTTTGATTAATATATATTTGAAAATGTTAGGAAAAAGTCTGAGATTACGTTAATTAGCATTGGAAGAATCCAAATCATAATTGCAGCACCGAAAACAGGTTTAAATAGAAATGACAATTGGAATACGTTTACTTGCGGAGCTGTTTTGGAGATAACACCCAAGATAATATCTTGACCTAAAGTCGCCAAAAGAACTGGAGAAGCAATTTGCAAACCAATATAAAGCACATTTGATGTGGTTGTTACTAAATAATCTAAATTAATAATTTTTTCTAAAGGAATTTGGACTGCATAAATAGGGAATATTTCAAAACTTCTTATAAGAGCATTTATTATCCAATAAAAACCTCCTACTTCCATAAATATAATCAATCCTAAAAGTGTAATTACGCGGCTTAATATAGAAGTCTGACTGTTAGTGGATGGATCCATGACCATTGCAGAAGATAAACCCATTTGAGTATTAATCATATCACCACCTGATTCGATTGCTAATATAATTATTTGTGCTATATACCCTATTATTGCTCCTACAGCAAAATTGAGAACAAGAAGCAAAAGCATAGAATCATTTGGAGGTGCAATTGGCTTTAAAATCGGAGTTAAAATAACGGTCAAGATAAATGCAAATGCTAGTTTTACCATTCCTGCTATTTCTTTTCTATTAAATATAGGAGCAAATCTTATAAAACCTAATAATCTTGCAAATATAATAAAACCCGCTGAAAACCAGCGCGCAAATTCGGGAAATAAAATTGATATTTGTTGTATTACTTGGTCCATTTCTTTAAAGTGAACAAGTGATTGAGTGATTAAGTGACTAAGCGAATTTTAAATATATTTGATTATTATAAACTAGTTAGATTGAAGTTATTATATTTATAATTCAATTAATCACCTGCTCACATATTCACTTAATCACTTTTATTCCTTTCTTTTAGAATTGGCGGTTCGTCTATATCAAACTCTACCGGAGGTTCATCAAGCTCAAAATATTCTTCAGTCGGCGGACAATCTATAGTAAATATTTCAAACCCATCTTTTTCTTGAACAAATGTTTTTTCATCACTAACTTTTACATCAAAGAAAAATTTATCTTTGTTATTCTTTACAATTGAAAACTTTGTTTGACCTGGTTTTAATGGATGAACAATAATTGTATTTTTATCATTCGTAACTGTTATTAAAGGAAATACATCAATTATATCATTATGTTGAATTTTTATATCTGTCATTTTTCCATCAGTAGTGATTATGCAGTCTTCGTATGCATAAACTTGAGCTTGCATACATAAAATAAAACAGATTAAAATAAATAATTGAAAATTGAAATTTAAAAAATGAAAATTGCTAAGTTTGATTTTTTTACAAAACAATTTTAATATAGAGTAACCCTGAGCGAGAATTTTTCTAAAAAAATTTTCCATTTTCCATTTTTCACTTTCCATTTTCTATCTCCCCAACATTTTATTAATTTCTACAAAATTACCTTTTGGCATTGGAGTTTTTGGTGCGGTTTGGTATTTTATTTTTTGCTGTTTGTCTATATAGGGAACTTTACCAGGATTTTTAAGAGCTTCTTTCATGCTAGGTACATTTTTAAATTTGTCCTGCATCTCTTTTTCAAAAGGAGTTGTATACTTATAATAATCAGCAGGAAGAGCAAAAGAATCTTCTTTTGGAACAGTGTTAAACGCAAGATTCATCCCCTCTATGAATAAATTCGTAAGTAATTTTATAAAACCTAAACCACCTATTACAATTACTAAAAATACCATAAAAATCTTTGGTGCAGCTGCTATAGTTTGTTCTTGGACCTGAGTAACAGCTTGTATAATACCAACTACAAGACCTATTGCAGCTGCTGTAAGCACGCACGGCATTGATATTGATAACATTGTCATAAAACCTTTTGCTAAATATTCTGTTAATGCTTCTATCATTTTTTAAAGTTCCTTTTGATTAATTGTATTTTTAAAGTAATCACCCATTCACCTAATTATAACTCTGCACCAGTCCTTGCACGATAAGCGACCAGCCGTCTACAGCTATAAAAATAAGTAATTTAAACGGAAGAGAAATGATTGTCGGTGATAACATGAACATACCAAGCGCAAGAAGGATGTTTGCAACAACAAGGTCCAGAACAATAAAAGGAACAAAAACAACAAATCCGATTTCAAAAGCGGTTTTAAGTTCACTTAATATATAAGCAGGAGCAACTTCCCATATAGAAAGTTCATCCGGAGATTTTGGAGGAGTTTTATATTTAAGTTGAACAAAAAATGCTAAATCATTTTCTCTTGTTTGCTTCAGCATAAATTCTTTTAAAGGCTTAGAACCTGCATCAACTGCCATTACGAGATTCTGATTTTTTTGATATGGAATGGAACCTTGTTCATAGCATTGTTGAAATACTCCGCCCATTGTATAAAAAGTCAATATCATACATAGACCGATTGTTACAAGAGCCGGAGGAACTTGAACTCCCATTGCTGTTTTTAAAAGAGAGAATACTATTGTAAATCTTAAGAAAGATGTCATACAACAAAAGACAAACGGCAGCAACGAAAATAAAGTCATTACCGTAAGTAATTGTAAAACAGGATTTAAATTTTGTAGTGCAGCATCCATTTATACATTACCTCTTCATAATTTCTGCAAGATTTCTAATAACACTCTCACTTGATTTATGCCCTAAACAACTGGAATGAATTCCTAAGTTTGTTCGTCTATCCATATAACTTGGCTTTGCCAAAGAATCCATTGTTTCTCTAAAAGAGTTCTGATTTGGTTTAATTCCATCAAATTTATTTTCTTCATTTAATCTTTGATTTATCTTTGATAAATCATCTACATTTTCCAGTTTAGAAATTAAACATGTATTGTTTACATCACCGGCAATTAAAAATTGTTCTTTACCTGTAGATACAACGTATAAATTTTTTCTTTGACCTAAAGATATAGAATCAATTACTTTAAGATATTTTGATGATTTTCCACAACCTGTAGATGTTGCGTTTTTAAAAATTAAAAGAGCAACAACAATAACTCCAACCATTGCTAAAGTATAAACTATAAAATTCGTTATATATCCCACGTGTGCATGTCCTTTCTTTTTTTATAAACAAGTGACATTGTTATTATTGAGTACATTTATAATAAAACCGGATTCTGTTAGTATAAAAATTACCTGTTTATTTTTTAATAATATTTACCTCAAAATCAACCTTTATTTTCATCTACTTCAAAATCACTATAATCAAAATCTTCTCCGGCTTGTTCACCCTGAGTATTTTTACCATCTGCATTTTCTGCATTGTTGTTTTCTATAGCCGCTGATTCTGGAATATTTTCTACCCTAACTCCAAATCTATCATTAATTATCACAAGTCCGCCTGTTGCTACAACCTTTTCTCCTACTTTTAAGAAAATTTTGTTATCGTAAACAGAACATAAATCAACAACTAAACCCTCTTCAATATTCTTTAAGTCACCAAGCGGAACTTTTACTTTTTCAAATTCAGCTGATAAATCAACTTGAATACTATCCCATAAATTAGAATTGCCCATACTCTCCTCCATGCCATTTCCAATTGCATTTTCATAAGGTTCTACTATGTTAGGATTCGGCCTTATTTGAAATCTTTGATTTAAATTATCTGAAATAAGTGTCATCCTTGAAGAATTGCTTTGTTCCAAAACTACAACATCACCAGGTTCTAATCTTTTTACATCAGCCATAGAAAACGATGTAGTTCCAACAAGAAAACTTGCATTTACCATACATTTTAGAAAATCATCATCCGTAAAGTGCGGTTTAGTTGATTTAAGCGAAACCGGAGCCAAAACATCCTTTGGCACAGAGATGATAAATTTTGCAGAATTCTCAGAACTTTCACTTTTTACATAATAAGTAAGATGCAAAATTTCCGTATATCTTCGATGAGGATCAACATTAAAATTCGGAATTAGTGACTCGAATATGAAATCATTAAAAGCTGTTATAATTTTTGCTTCAAGTTCAGATACTTCCGTTAAATCAAATTTTCTATTATTTTTCCCCAGAACTTTATCAAGAATAACATTAATTGCATCTTGAGAGATTCTTATAAAAACATCATTCTTTGAATTAATCTTGACCTTTGTAACAAAAAAGGTATCATTTTGGGAAAGAATATTCATGTTTGTGCTTGCAGCAATAAGTTTGAATTCTAATCCGTCAAAGAAAAATTCCTTACTGCAATTCTTAACTACCGGTGTGAAAAGCGAGTCAAACCAAGCAAATTGTTTATATAATTCATCCCAAAATATAGAGTCTGTCATACCTCATCCCTATAATATTCCATACGTATAATAGATGATATTTATCGTTCGCACATCAACCGTTTAGATGAGATTATTATAATAATTAAAATAAAAAAAAGCAGGCACTCAATGTGAACTGCCTGCTTTTTTAAATTTATTTTTTATTCAGTATTTTGCCGATTTCTTTTGCGATATCCTTTTCTAATTTTGATTTTTTAGGAGCGTCAGAATCTTTAGTAACCGGAGTCTCACATTTAGGTTCTTCTTTTTTTGGTGTAGTTTGCGCTTTATTTTTATTATTATCTTCGGCTGAATTATTTTCTTTTGTAGACTCCGTTTTTTCATGTATTGGCTCAACGTAGTCAGGCACTCCTTCGTATCGAGGATAATCCGGTAAACTTGGTATATCCTTGCTGTCGACTTTTCCTAAATTTTTCATAATGGTGTTATCTATACGTTCTTGGAGATTATTAAGCTCTTTCGTACTTATAAATTTTTCACCTAGCTGATTTCTTATTGCTTGTAATAATTCCATTTTTTTAGAATGCGGAATATCTGATTCAACAATTTGCTTTTGCATATTTCCGATTCTTTGACTAATGTCACCATATTTAACACGAGATGCTAAAGTGGACTGGAGTCGATTTAATCTTTCTGCTATTGCAGTATTCATTGTCTCAATTTCTTGCGTTTCTTCTGCCTTTTGTTTAGTATACATTCTGCTTTTTTGAGCTTCTTGTTTTGTTGTATTTCTTGTATCAGCGCCTTCTTCAGCAACCCTATCTCTTGTAATAGTATGCTGCACTCTATTATCATTAATAACATCAGCTCCCACATCTCTTACTGTATTTCTGGTTTTTATGCCCTCTTCTTTTACAACATCAATTACATTACCCGCAGAATCTTGTACAACTTTAACAATATGTCCTTCTGCATCCCGAATTGTTTTTTCAATGCGATTAGCAGACACATTTACTGTATCAATTATTGTAGCAGTACCTTTTGCAACTTGTTCAAGTATTGCTGCTCCAAAAGCAGATAATTCAGCAGAAAGTTCAAAAGTATTTGCATTATCGTTGCTTATAATCATTGCAGCTAAAGCCTCATTGCTCAATTTAGAGGCATTTATATATTCTGCTTTAACCGTATTTGCCCAATCAGTTAACTCTACAGCATATAATGTTGAATTATTTAGATATGCCGGATTTGTAAACAGAGGTCTTGCGCTGAGCGATTTTGGCACAAATACTACATCTGCGTGTTCTGATTTAAACATATCTAATGCCGTTTTTACAATAGAGTCCGCTTTTACTTCAGCTAATTTTACGGCTGCTATATTTTTTGCGCCGAATTGTTTTTTGTAAGCTTTATTAAGTTCAGTTCCGACTTCAGCAACATTATTTCTTGTGCCTTTTGCATTTTCTCCTTGAAAATCATTTGATACAATTTGAAGACCATAATCTTCAAAACTCATTCCTAAATTTTTCATTTGTTGTTGCATAATTGCAAATTCGACTTTAGTGAGTGTCTTCCCTCCGTTTACATTAGCATTGTTTGCTAGTGCCAATAAAGGTGTTCCGTTAAATCTTGCAATCTCAATTTCTGTAGACATGTGTAGTAGCTCCTTTCATCTGGTTGTATTTTTAATTATTGTCTGGCGAAGTGGTTGATCAGTCCACTTTCTTTTTTGTATTTAATTTTTAACAAAGCATAGCTATTTAGTAAAATTTGATTCGGCTAGTATTATAGTCCCTAATCTTTTCTATAATAGGTTTAACTATTTAATGAAATACCATTTGTTGTTTTCCGTTATAATTTACCCCAACCATTTATTTTAAGTATTTGACTGTGATTTACCCCAAGGATTTACCCCCAAGGATTTGCCCCCAAGGATTTACCCCCCAAGGATTTACCCCCAAGGATTTACCCCCAAGGATTTCATCTTACACTTATGTATAACGGCATATTTTTCTAAAACTTTAATGTCAAAGAGGTAAATTTAAGAAAATTGTTACAAAAGTTTACATTATTAGGCTGTAATCCAATTATAGGTTAATTCTTTATTAATATAATAGAAAGGTTAACATATAAAGTGAGATATAAAGTAATAAGATACTAAGTTAATATGTTCATACTAAAGCAGTTGTTCGATAAACGAACAACTGCTTTAATTGCTTATTGACCGTTTATTGTGCTTTCTTCATCAAATTCCCAATGCGGAGTTGGGTCGGTCAAAAATTTAAAGCAATAGCCTTTTATCCATACTTGATAACCATCTTTATATTCGCTTGATAATTCACCGGGAGATTCAAACGAAAAATCATACGTAATAATAATTACACCATTATCAAACCTGTGTTCCCAACTAATTCCTAAAGATTTAAGAATAGAGCCTAATTCAGTTAAAGTTTTATTGTCTAAATCTTGCGGAGAATTTTCTATTCCTGCTTTTGCTAATTGTCCTAAAATTTTTGTGATAAAATCTTTGAGTGCTGCTTTAAGATTTGCTCTGTAGACATAATCACCGATGCCCATATTATTAGATAAACCTTCGCCTACTGTTGTAACACTTTCAACATCGATTAAGTTTAAGTCATATGGATAAGCAGTTTCACCTTTGTCGCTAATAGTGCAAGGTGGAGTTTTATACATATCAGAGATTTTTCCATTTAATTCTTCTAATGTATTATTAATAAACTCTTCTTCCTCTTCCGGTGAATCGAATTCTGAGTCAACATCTTCACTGCTTGATGTTTTTCCGCCAAAGATGGGATTATTTGTGTTGTTACTGTCTGTTTCATCACGTTGAGTATCTTGACCGCTTTGCTCGCCTTGTTGACCTTGCGTTCCTTGTGTTCCTTGAGTACCTTGAGAATTTTGACCACTTTGCTCGCCTTGTGATTCTTGAGAACCTTTTGAATCTTCGCCTTGCGATTCCTCACTTTGCACAGCACCGCCCGGAAAAACTACACCAACATCAGGGACACTGT
>CAJOOM010000109.1 GCA_905236775.1 Candidatus Gastranaerophilales bacterium | reverse complement strand
TTTTAAGAGGAAAAGTCATTACTCTCTAGTTTCTTAATTTAACTGTTTTTCTAATTTTACAGGATTTCTAAATCTCTTATAAGAAATCAAGACTTTTCCATCAATTTAATATTAAAAAATTAACTTAAATATTATCGGATTATTTAATAAAATAAACTCAATAAAACTTTAATTAATAATAATGCAGCATAATTATTCTAAAATTATTAAAATACTCTTTTTTAAACATTTAATCACGGAACAAACCATTTTATTCCAATTATTTTTTCAGTATTTTTGCACATTTATTCTGGCAATTTGGCTTGCTTTTTGAAAATTATTTTCAGCGAAGAATAACAGCACTAAAAACCTAACAAAATCATCCCAATTCTCCAATACTTTTCTAAAAATTTTTAAAATTAACTATAAGTAATACTTTACTCTTAAAACTTAATAAGAATAATTATAAATACTTTAAATTACATATTATATATATAGAATAAATATTATTTTATTCTAAAAAATTTTAATTAAATTCAGAGGAATTAAGTAATTTTTAGACTATTTTTAAAAAATTTTCTTGAAATTACAATTTGTAAGGAAAAGTGTTTATTATGGCATTGAAAGTATTAGTGTTATTTACACTGAAAACAATCATGAATGGTTTATCAGAATTTGGTAAAGAGAGTTATAAACTGCGTACCATTACTAAATTCATTTTTAAACCGTATGTTCAAGATTTGATTAATGATCTTAACAAGCAATTTGACTCAGAGGAAGGTAATCGTGCTTATCCTCGCGAAATGCTCTTGGGAATATTAATGTATTGTTCTACATTACATATTCCTAATTTAACAGCTGTTGCACGTGAATGTAAGGTAAATAAAATGTTGCAAGTTTTTACATGTGGAGAAACTCCTTCTGCTTCAACTTTTAAGAGATTTTTCAATGAAAACAATCGATTGACCTTGAAAAAGATTTTTTGCTGCACATTGCTAGAATTTAATGAAGAATCATTCTTAGATTTTAGTAGAATATTTATTGATGGTACTGATGCATTAGTTAATGGATCCATCCATTACAAAATAACATGGAATGAAATCACGATGTTACAATATGCAAAACAATGGAAAATCCTACATAACAATCGTAAACAATCAATGGAAAGATTTATGAATGAATTGAAGAAAAAAGAGAAATTTTACAAAGATGATTCGGAAATGTTAGAACTCATACAAATGGCATTAAAAAGACCAGAAATTTACAATAAAAGGATATACAAGAAAATACCATTATTTACAGAAGCATTAAATGGAAGAAAACAAAATTATGTCTCCATAATGTTTCCTGAGTCCATAATGATGAGAACTAAAAAAGGAAAATTTGATTTTGCACTGAACTTACAGCAAATCATGTTAAAAAACAAAATAATATTCAGCGGTCTGTTATTAGATAAACCAAATGATAGTAAAGTATTAGAAGAAGTATTAATTGATATTAAAGAGACTACAGAGATTTTACTTGAATTACAGAAAAAATATGGCCTGCGACGAAACTACACTGAAATCAGCACATTAATGGAAAGAACAACATTCATTTTAGATTCAGGATATTTTTCAGACCATAATCTAGAAATTGCAGATAAATATGCGATAAATGCTCTGATAATGCCCAAAGTCATTGCAAGACAAAGAAACAATAAAATACGAGCAGAAAACAATTTAGAAAAGAAAAACAAAAATAGCAAAAATGATGATAAAATCAGCAAAAAACAAATGGATAGGGTCTACGGCGCTTACATTTGCCCATTTAATCAAAAATCAAAACTAATAAGCAAAAATATCATTGACAATGACAGAAATAAACGAGAAGGCATTCCAGAACATTGGAAAGACCGTAAATACAAACATGAATTCAATTGTCCAATTGATTGTCCTTTCCGCAAAATATGCGACCATCAAATCATTAATGATGATATTAGTCCTTTAAAATACGAAATGACAAATAAATTCACAAATCAGAGGTATATGAACATGTACAATGAAAGATTCTCTGAAAGCGAAAGTATTAATGGATATATTAAAAATACGACCGGTATTTTTAAATTATTAACGTCCAACAAAGAATCTGCTCAAAAAGAGACATATATTATCAACATGACATATAACCTCATCAGATTCAGTAATATAAAAGGAACTGCATACTAATTAATCTGAAACTTTAAAATATAGCACCCCTAACGCTTATTAAAGTTGATATAGTTAGTCTGTACTCCGTTTACATTACCCTAAAATTGCCTCAAATCTGAGGTAATTTTAGTGAATTTTTGTGACGAACATTAAAAATCACAAAAAAGATCGCAACTTCAATGCTCAGAATTATTTTTGTAAAAACTAACAAATAAAATTAACCCAAAAAACATAACATCAAAAGCAAATTAAAGGCATAAAAAATCCTAAAAATCCAAAAAACAAACAAAAATCTCTTAAATATTAAATA
>CAJOOM010000108.1 GCA_905236775.1 Candidatus Gastranaerophilales bacterium | reverse complement strand
TTTACATTAAGCGGAGACACTTGGCATAGCTTCGTGGAGTTATATTTACCCCCATATTTACCCCTTTTCGACTTTTTCCGCACACTCATCTTTCTATCTTATAAGGATACCTATTGCATTTATATGAATTCTATGAGATAATGTCTTCAAGGTTGGGAGTCTTAGTCTGTGTGACTGATGAGTATATTTAGTTGTAAGACTAACTGTTCTATACCTTTGGCAAATGGTTTTGCTGTTTTTTTTGGATTTATAAGTGATAATATGTGAGTACCTCTAAAGTTATGAGCGAATTTAAGTTTAATTATGATTTTTTAAAGAAGAATGCGACTTCAGGCAGTTGGAGACGCGGTTATGAATATTATCAAAAGGATATGATTTTAGAAGCTTATCCTGAAAAGAATTTTTTTAAGGGCAAAGTAAAAGGGAATTATCAAGATTTTTATTTAACGGATTTAATTTTCAAAAAAAATAAGGTTGAAGCCAGGTGTAATTGCCCTCTAAAAGAAGAATGGTGCAAACATTCTGTTGCTATAGCTCTGAAAGCAATAGAAGACGGTGCTTTCGAGAATTTTATGTATGATAAATTCAAGGTTGAGCCTGATGTTTCCGATATAGATACTGCTTTAAAGACTCCGCCAAGGGGAAGTTATATATTCCATTTTAATCCTAAAAGACGCCAAAACTTTTTCTCTTTATTAATAAGAGATAGAGCAACCAATAAGATTGTTCGTTCTTTGGAAAGTATAATAAGAGCGCTTATAGAAATACAAAAAGCATCACCAGAATTTGAACTTAATGAGGTTCAAAAAAAAGAAATTACATTATTTCAAATGATGTTGAAAATTGCAAAACAGGATAAAAAAGCCGGATGGTATGATATTCCTATCACAAAATTTGCTCCAGTATTTCCTTTAATGGCAGAATTGGAAGAAGTTTTGGATGAAAGAACTAAAGAGAGAATCCAATTCACAGAAAATGAGTGGAAGCTTAATCTCGATGTATCTACTACTAATGTAAACGGAGGAACGAATATTGTTTTAGAATTATTCTGGACTCGTCCTGACAAAGATGAAACATATCCGTTTGAAGAGATTAATTATTTTTCAAGACAAATAAAGTGGGGAAGATATAAAAATATTATATTCCCTATAAATATTGCCATGAATGAACTTCCGCAAAGTATTATTAAGTCAACTTTTACTGATTTAAAAGATGCTGACGGAGGAAAATTTGTTTATGAAGAGTTACCGCATTTACAAGAAATCATGCCAGTAACTATAGCAGAAAACATTAGCAGTTTATTGTTAGAGCATAAACCGCCTTTGAATGTTGTAACTTTAGGAATAGATTATGATCAGTCTTTAAAAGCATCCTTGGATTTTGATTATTCCGGAGTAAAAGTTCCATACTCTAAAAGTAAAGAAAAATCCCCTTATATTTCCGTTAAAAGTGAAAAAGATGATTTAGTATATTGGATAAAACGAGATTATGAACATGAGCAAATGGCATATAACATGCTTCTGGCATGCAAATTTGTTCCTATGCAGACAAACAACTTGGCATTAGAAAAAGAAAATGCGATTGATTTTTATAATTACTACATACAACAAGCAGGTGAAGGATGGAAATTTGAAGAACAGGATGATATGAATTTCTTCAAACTATTAGATGAACCTTTTAAAATGTGCGCAAAAATAGATTTTTCAGAAGAATCTATTGATAGTATGGAGATTCAATTGTATGGTCAAGTCGGTGAAGAAGTTATAGATTTTGACGATATATACGAAACTATTCAAAGTGGGGAAAAGTATTCACGTGTCAGAAGTCTTGGATTTGTTGAATATCCTGCTCAAAACATATATGCAATAATGCGTTCATTTAACTCTTTTGATGCATATAGAAACAATGAAAATAAATTTTTAGTAAAAACATACCGTGTAGGTTTGATAACCGAACTTCAAAACCAAGGTTTTGAACTCGTTATGTCCGATAAATTTAAAAAATTCTGGGAACAAATTTCTACTTTCTCAACAACATCAGAAGGTGTTGATATTCCAAAAAGTGTAAATGCAAAATTCCGTGAATATCAAACAAAAGGTTTTCATTGGCTTTGGTTCTTATATCAGTATGGCTTGAATGGTATTCTTGCTGACGATATGGGGTTAGGTAAAACTCTTCAAGCATTGACACTTTTGCAAAAGGCAAAAGAAGTTGACGGACCGATGCCGACTTTAGTTATTGCACCGACTACTGTTGTATTTAACTGGGAAAATGAAATTCAGAAATTTACACCTGATTTAACTTGTCTAAAAATTCAAGGCGCAGACAGAAAAGGGTTGTTTAAAGAGATTCCAAACTACGATATTATTATCACCAGTTATGCTCTTGTGCGTAGAGATATTGCAAAACTTAAGAAGTATAAATTTAGATATGTTATCTTAGATGAATCTCAAAATATAAAAAATGCTGTATCACAAACCGCTCAATCTGTGAAAGAATTACAATCGGATCATAAACTTGCACTTTCAGGTACTCCGATTGAAAATAAACTTGAAGAACTTTGGTCAGTATTTGACTTCTTAATGCCCGGGTTCTTGTTTAATGTTGCGGAATTTAATTACCGCTATGTTACACCGATTATGGAAAGACAGGATAAAACAGTTGAGAAACGTTTGAAATTGCAAATCTTCCCATTCATCTTACGTCGTATGAAAAGAGATGTCGCAAAAGACTTGCCGGATAAGGTTGAAAATATGGCATACTGCGAACTTACTGACGAACAGCGCGACTTCTATCTTGAAGTTCTTGATTCAACTAAGGAAGAACTATTCAAGAGCATTGAACAGAATGGTCTTGAAAAGAGCAGAATGTCTATCTTCTCAGCTTTACTCAGAATGCGTCAAATCTGCTGTCACCCTCGACTATATGACAAAGAACACGTTAAAGGTGATATGAAGTCCGGTAAATTTGAATACTTAAAAGATATGATTAAGCAAATCATAGATGAAAAACATAGAATACTTCTCTTTAGCCAGTTTGTTGACATGCTTGATATTATTAAAGCTTGGCTGCAGAGAGAAGGTATTCCGTTTGAGTATTTAACGGGTAAAACTAAAGACCGTCAAGCAGCTGTAGAAAACTTTAATAATAACAATAATATTCCGATATTCTTAATTAGTTTAAAAGCTGGCGGTACAGGTTTGAACTTGACAGGTGCGGATTACGTTATCCACTACGACCCGTGGTGGAATCCTGCTGTTGAAGATCAAGCAACTGACCGTGCTTACCGTATCGGACAAACAAAAAAAGTTTTTGTATATAGACTTATTACTAAAAATACGGTTGAAGAAAAAATTCAAAAAATTAAAGGCAGAAAACGTGACCTTGTTGACAGCGTAGTCTCAATTGATAGAAACATTACTAAGTCACTTACTATGGAAGATATTAAAGACATCTTCTCCGTCGATTAATAATTTAAAGAATCGGAGTCTTAATTTGACAAATGAAAGTAATAATGAAAGTAAAAGAAAGTTTATTGGGGTGTGGTTTGAGTGTTGCCATGCATACGGAAGATTGTATAAAAATAAAGAGGGTACATTATATAGAGGCAGATGTCCAAAGTGTCTGCGCTCAGTTCAAGTTCCAATAAACAGCAGCAGCGAAAATGCTACAAATCGAAGATTTTTCCGCGGGAGTTAAATATAAAAGAGGTAAAGGAGTAAATGAAATAGGGGTAAATGAAATAGGGGTAAAATATATTTAGGTCTGTTGCTAAAGAAAAACAGATTGTGGTTAAACGGAATGTTGAAAGTGAAAAGTGGAACATTAAATAAAAAGGAGATATATGATGTTAGAGAATTTAGATGATTTAAGAAGAGAAAATGAAGTTTTAGATATTTTTTGTAATCTGGTATCAATT
This sequence comes from Candidatus Gastranaerophilales bacterium, assembly GCA_905236775.1. Lineage (GTDB taxonomy): Bacteria > Cyanobacteriota > Vampirovibrionia > Gastranaerophilales > Gastranaerophilaceae > CAG-196. The sequence continues at coordinate 6,690 of CAJOOM010000108.1, read as the reverse complement.
CCATCACCATCTTTAAAAGAAGACAAAGTGATTGATTGGATTTTAGACTTTTGTGAAAAAAATGGAATTAATGGGAAAAAGGATAATTATGGGAATATTTATATTCATGTTCCCGCTACTGACAGTTCAAAAGAGCCTATAATGTTATCTTCCCATATGGATGTAGTCGGAGATGATAGCCCTGTAAGTATTTATCTTGATGATGAGGGTTTTATTCACGCAATAGAAAGAACTTTAGGCGCTGATGATAAAGTCGGTGTAGCTTGTGCTTTGATGCTTGCAAAAGAAGGGGTAAATAACAGATTAGGCAGTCACGGGGGACTTGAGATAACATTTACTCGTGATGAAGAAACCGGCATGAGCGGAATTGAGCATGTTGAGTTTGATAAGATTTTATCTAAGTACGTACTTGTAAACGATGCAGATAAACTTGGACAATTACAAATTTCCGGTGCAAGTTATACAAATGCTAAAATCATAGTAAGAGGTTTAAAAGGCGGTCATTCAGGAATCGATATCGGTGATGAAACAAGATTAAATGCAGCAAAACTTCTTGCAGAACTTCTTGCAGAATTTCCACAGGGTGTTTTTTATAAAGATGAAACGGGGGTTATTACTTCTTGTAACCTCGGTGCTATAGTTGCAGGCGGAATTCAAAATTCTGTTGCTTCTATCGTTGAAAAAGGTGTTAAAACTAATGATTATATTACTGAGATAATGAAAAAAACTTCAACTAATATTATTAATGTTCTTGGTATGGCATCTTATTCAATTAGAAGTGCAAGTGTTGCAAAAGAAGAAACTCTAAAAACTCTTATGGCTTCTATTGTTGCTAAATTTAATGCGAAATACGAAGGTTTAGCTAAAGCTGATATTGAGTTTGAAATGCATTTACCACCATTTGAAAAAGCAGAAGATGACAGAATTGAAAGAGTTCATACAGAAGCTTGCAAGCTTGCAGGAATAAAAAATGATATTTCATCTTTCCACGCAGGTGCTGAAACTCATATCTATTGTCAACATAAAAACTCTAAAGGAGAAACATTTATGCCTATGCTTTTGGGACTAGCTGATGTATATAATATGCATTCTGCAAATGAAAAAGTTGACTATAAATCATTGCTTAAAGGGTATGAAGTGATTAAAAATACTTTTATCATTTTTAATGAAAATTAAAATTTAAAATAGCAAAAAAAATTTTTAGGTGCTTTCTTATCTATGTAGCAAATAAGTAGAAAGGTGAAAAAATGATAAATTCAATTGATAATGTAAACTTTAGGAGTTGGAGAACAGTAAAGATGTATCTTCCCAGAAAAATTGTAGGCTATTCTTCGCATACACCTAAAACAGCAGAAATACCATACGGATACTTTATGCAAAAACCAAAAGCAGAAAATCCTATAAAAACATTTATTAAAGAAATGTTTGAAAGCATACGTAAGGCAAAGAAACCAGACCCAAATATAAAAGAAAGTGCTACAGGAATGACTTTTGAAGCATAGTAATTCAGTATGTTAATCCAATACCAAAATCATTGAATTATTTATAATTAAATGTTGGCATTCTATCCTCTTTGGTCATAATAAATGTATTTTCTTTTTGGATTCAGTTTTTTTGCAGTATTAAAATCTTCATCTGCGCCGACTTTATCACCTAAGTCATATCGGCATAAACCGCGATTGAAATGTATCTGCCCAATATTTGGAAGATTGGGTTCTATTTCAAACACTTTATTATAATCTTTTAATGCTCCTTTTAAATTGCCGCTAAAATATTTTGCTACAGCACGATTTCCGTATGCTTGTGCAACTGTCTCATGTTCATATTTTGTAATTTTGATTGTAAGTGAAAAATCTTTTATTGCGCCTTTGTAGTCTTTTTTATTGTATCTCACTGTTCCGCGATTTAAAATTGCACGATAATAAGTTTTATCCATTTCATAACATTTTGTATAATATTCAATTGCTTTTTCTGTATTTCCTACATAGTTACTTGCTTTTGCTACTGCAAAAACTGCATCAGGTTGAGTCGGATACTTTTCTAAAAATTTATTAGCCAAAGTTAAAGCCTTTTTATATCGCCTTTTTTCAATTGCTGTCTCTACTTCATCACCAAGTTTATTTACCTCTCTCATTTGTGCCAGTGTAAGACCAGATTTTCTAACTCTTTCTTGTTTTACTTCTTTTTCTTTTTGTTTTTCGTAAGTTAGATATTTAGCTTTTGGATTTAATTCTATCGCTTTTTTATAATCGACATCTGCATTCAGAGTATCTTCTAGTTCAAAGTAACATTTTCCGCGATTATAATAAACAGAGTCTAATGTATTAAGTTTAGGTTGTATATCTATAATAGTTGTATAATCCTTTATTGCACCTTTATAGTTTCCTCCTGCATACCTTGTTGCAGCACGGTTAGAATAAGCAAAAACTTTATCATCTATAGGAACATCCATATTGATTACTATATTATAATCTTTTTCAGCTTCTTTATACTTACCCATCTGCATTTTAGTAACGCCACGATAAACATAACCATTAACATTATGGTCATCGACTTTTATACAATCATCAAAAGCCTTAATTGCTGCTTCATAGTAACCTGATTCCATACGAGCAAGCCCAAGAAGCACATACCCTATTGGCTCGTTTGGGTATCTTCGTGTAAGTTCATGTGCCATAGCACAAGCCATTGAGTACTCTTTAGCTTCTGACAACTTATTTATATGTGCTGTAAAAGCTTGAATTTCTTTTCTTTGTTCTTCTGTCAGCGCAGAATCTTTTTCAGCGAATGAAATATTCTGAATGAATACTGATAAACACAGAATAGTTAGTAAAATAATAATTTTTTTCATATATAAACTCCTTTATTGAATTTTATCATGAAATCTTAATAAAAATATCAATACAAAAGTTAAATAAATTACAATTTTTTAACCATTTCTTCCAGGCATATTTTTACATGCGCATAATTCAAACCACCTTGCATATATGCTGCATAAGGTTCTCTCATCGGACCATCTGCGGAAAGTTCAATAGTAGAACCTTCGATAAAAGTTCCGCCTGCCATAATTACTTGGTCTTCATACCCTGGAATGTATTCAGGAATTGGTGTCACATAACCGTTAATTGGTGAAAGTGATTGTATCGTGCGACAAAATTCTTCCAACTTGCCGGCTTCTCCAAAAATTATATTTTGGATAATATCCGTCCTTTTTTCATCATGTCGGGGAATGGAATTAAACCCTATATCCTCAAAAACTTTTGCTGCAAGTATTGCACCCTTAACCGCCTCGGATACCACAGACGGCGCCATAAACAAGCCTTGAAAAATAAGTCTGTGCTGATTGAACATCGCTCCGCCCTCAGAGCCAATCCCCGGAGCCGTCAATCTTGTAGCAGCACGCTCAACCAATTTACATTTACCCCCGATATAGCCGCCTGCTTCTACAATTCCTCCACCAGGATTTTTAATCAAAGAACCACCGATTAAATCTGCCCCAACTTCTAACGGTTCTCGTTTATCTACAAATTCACCATAACAATTATCTACAAAACAAATACACTCAGGATTTTTTGATTTTACTATTTTACAAATTCTTTCTATATCATCTATTGAAAGTGATTTTCTTGTTGAATATCCTTTAGAACGCTGGATTAAGACCATTGTAACAGTTTTATCAATCATTTTTTCTAATGTTTCATAATCAACATCAGTGCCATCAAGAAGCGGAACTTCGTCATACAAAATTCCTTGTCCTATTAGTGAAGAACGTTTTGTTTCTTCATCTCCTGCTGTTCCTATTACTTCTTGCATAGTGTCATAAGGCGCACCGGCGACTGATATTAATTTATCTCCACTCCTCAAATTCCCAAACAACGCGCAAGCAAGAGTATGAGTTCCTGATGCAAAATGAATTCTTACTAAAGCTTTTTCCGCCTTAAAAACTTGAGCAAATGTCTTGTCTAAAACTTCCCTGCCTAAATCATCATGCCCGTATCCTGACACAGTATAAAAATGTTCCGGCGCAACTCTATTATCATAAAAAGCTTTTAAGACTTTTCTTTGGTTGTAATCCCTAATTTCATTTACGTAATCAAATTCTTTTTCTAACTCTTTTTCAGCCTTCTTAAAATCGTAATACATTTCAACACCCTTTTAATTATTTTCTATTATGTGTAATCTTAAAAAAATCATATTAAAAGCAAAAAATATAGTCAATTTTGATAAAATATTAAAGTCGCCCTAAATTATACCTCCCTAATTAGACACTAATGCTAATTGGGAGGTAAATATTTGCAGGACATTTATAATATAAGCCTTATTTTATACAAGGTTTATAAATCAGCCGGAACTTTGTGTTCTTCTATTAAAGCAATTATCGGTTCCAGAAATTTCTCTTCATTATTGCCATCTATTTTTAATGATTCGTATGAAATTCTTAAAATCTCTTTACAAATATTTATAATGTTTATTCCTCTAATTTTAGAATTTATAGCATATCGTGCTACGTCATATCTTAGTTCATTAATTTCTCTCGGGTAATATTTTCCAATCAAACTCTCGATTTCCTCGATTGCGTCGTAATTATACATAATTCCTTTATATAATGCCGGAATGGAGTATTCTAATCCGTCTCCCACACAGTCATGGTTACGAATCTCTATAAAGTTTCTTAATCTAACTTCCGGAAAATACAGATTAGAATGTAGTTTCCAATCTTCTATGTTCGCTTCAAATCCCTCATAACCTTTTTCCATAAATTGTTTGAATGTTAGTCTGCCATTAATACTCAAAGTTCTATTTTCTCTGTTTATAAATATCATCGGAACATCTAACAATTTATCTACATAATCTTTAAATGTCATATCTTCTTGAAATTCTGTGCCAAAGCCACATCTTTCATTATCTGTATTTAGCCAGGCTAATGCTCTAAAAGACTTGTATCCGGTATCAACACCGCCTCTTATTTTAGAATTTGCATACATTGAGGTTACAAAAGGCATCATTCTATTAGCCAGATTAAATTTTCTTATTGCATCCTCTTCCGATTTATAATCAATTCCGACTTGAATTCCTGCCGTTTCTCTCATCATTACATCAGATAAGATTCCCCACATATAATTTGCCATAATTGCATATCTGCGTTTTGGTATAAGTTGAATATTTCTATATGTAGTTTTGGGGGAAACACCACTATTAATTAATCTAATTCCAAATTTTTTCAGAATAGGAGAAATAGCTGAATCTATTTGTTCAATTTTATTTTTCAATTCTCCAATAAATTCTTGAGGCTCCAGAGAAAGTTCAAATTGGCACCCCGGCTCCAGAGTAATTGTATCGTGGAGTTTTTTGAGTCCGATAATGTGAATGTCATCTAATATGTAATCCCAATTATCTTCGCGTGCTATTTCTCTTAAAAGTTCACACATTCCATATTCACCATAATATGAAACAGTTTCATCATTAGATTTATGAACAGGAATTCTTTCATATTCCATACCAATCTTTTGAGTATTTTTGCACCCGGTTATAAATTCTTCGAGTAATTGGCTATATTCCAAATGACTTTCTGTTTTTGATTCACAATAGTTCACGATTTTCTCCTCTCTTAATTATACTACACACAACATATTAACAATATAAGACTTAACAACTCTTTAAACATTTACCCTTTTGTACTATTATGTAAGAGTATGATGGACTACTACAGCAGAGCAAAATACTTTAAAACAAAAAAAAGACTTGGACAAAACTTCCTTATAAGCGGTGAAGTCATTCAAGATATTATTGATTTTGCAAATATCTCAAAAAATGATACAGTTGTGGAAATCGGACCCGGGGTTGGTTTTGTTACTGAACAGCTTGTAAAATATGCAAAAAAAGTTATTGCGATTGAACTTGATGAAGAGGCAATTAAAGAATTACAAAAACTTGAATGTGATAATTTAGAAATTATTCACAAAGATATTTTGAAAACTGATTTATCCGAACTTTCCGAAGAAAACATTAGAATTGTTGCAAACATTCCTTACTATATAACATCTCCTATTATCGCTCATTTGTTAGGAGAAATAGATGATTTAACAAATAAAAACAGAAACAAAATCACTGATATTATACTAATGGTTCAAGATGAAGTTGCACGAAGAATCGTAGCAACAGAAAACAGTTCAAATAAACAATATGGGCTTTTGACTATTTTGTCTCAATTTTGGGCAGATTGTAAAATTATTAGAACGGTCGGCAGAAAATGTTTTTATCCGGCTCCAAAAGTTAACTCTGCACTTGTTAGTATGAAAGTCAGAAAGGAACCTTTATTAGAATTATCAGATTACTCACACTTTAGGAAAACCATAAAAGCAGCTTTTTCTCAAAGAAGAAAAACACTCAAGAATTGTCTCATAAGTTCCGGTTTTGATAAAGAAAAAGTGACAAAATCAATATCAGAACTCAAACTTGATGAGAATATTCGCGGAGAAAAACTCTCAATTCAACAGTTCGGTCAACTGTCAGAATTATTAAAAAATTAAGGCAATTATATACCAGTTACCACAAAACAAGGCTAAAGTCCTTATAATATAATAGCTTTAGCCTTTAGCTTATTGTATATTCTGTTCCTTTAGTAACTGTTTTGCTTGCTCTGGTCTTTCTAATATGTACCTATCTATGTTCTTCTTATTATGACTGTCA
>CAJOOM010000107.1 GCA_905236775.1 Candidatus Gastranaerophilales bacterium | reverse complement strand
TTTACATTAAGCGGAGACACTTGGCATAGCTTCGTGGAGTTATATTTACCCCCATATTTACCCCTTTTCGACTTTTTCCGCACACTCTTAGAGTAAGTGGAAAAAGTAAAAAATACTGCATACTCGTTGACTTATTCTTTAGTTCATTTTTTATTTATTCACGTATTTATCTGATATATTTTTTAATTTTTCGTATAGTTCAACTTCTTCTTTAGAAACAGTTTTTGGAATCTGGATTTCTACAGTTAAAATCATATCGCCTCTATTTCCGTTAGAAGATAGTCCGCAGCCTGCAAGTCTTATTTTTTGTCCGCTTTGTGTGCAAGGAGTTATTTTTACCGTAACATTTCCATCAGTAGTTTTTACACTTATATTCCCTCCTAAAATAGCTTCATATGGAGTTATGTATACGGTTTTTAGAATATTAAGTCCCTCTGTAGTGTAATCAAGCGGAGCTTTTATGTGAACCGTAATGTACAAGTCTCCATTTGCTCCGCCATTTAACCCTTTTTCACCTTCTCCTGCTAGTCTTATTTTTGATTTGTCTTTTATCCCGCTTGGAATTTTGACGGAAAATCTCTTATAATCGGAAACTTCCCCATTCCCGCTGCAACGGGTGCAAATGCTTCCGTTTACGAATTTTCTCCCTCCGCATTTCGGACAGACACAGGTATGCAGCATGTTTACAACCTTTGTGGTTCCATTTATTGCTTCCGATATAGTAATTTCTACGTCCGTATTAATATCTCTCCCGCGTTTTGGCAAAGGTTGATTAGAAGTATTTTTTTTGCATTCTTTGTTTGTAAATTTTTTGTATTTAGATAGAAGTTCCTCCCAATTAAAGTTGAAATTAGAATTATTTTGTTTGGTATTTTCTTTTGATTCTTTTGCAGATTGTGGATTTGGATTTGGATTTGGGTTTGTTGTTGTCTTATTGTTTTCAGTTGTTTGAGCTTTTTTTGTGCTTGAATAATTGTAATATTTTCTTGCAGTATCATAAGTATACCGCTGCAACCTGTCTGAAAGTGTTTGATATGCTTCATTTAATTCTTTAAACTTTTTTACGGCTTCTTCAGTATTTCCTGCAATATCAGGATGCCATTTTCTGGCAAGCCTTCTGTACGCAGCCTTAATATCTTTATCGGTACAAAGCTCTGTAAGCTCAAGTATTTTGTAATAGTCTTTTGTCATATTAGTCATAATAGATATTTAATGATGTGAACAAAAAAGTCAACGGTAAGTTGAATAATATTTAGATTTAGCATGGAAAACTAAACAGACATCTCTATTATGTTGTATAATATTTATTGTACAAACTTTCACAAATTAATTTAGGATTATTAAAACATGGGAAACGAAGCGGCTGAAAGAACTGAAGAAGCGACCCCGCGAAGACGGCAGAAAGAACGTGATAAGGGTAATATATCAAAAAGCAGAGATATGGATGCAGCACTTGTTATGGTTGCCGGAGTTGCTCTTATGGCTGTATTTGCAAAATTTATGGGGACAACAATTTTTAATATGATGAGAGAAACCTTTTCTCATCTGAATAATGCTGCAGAACTTGATTCATCTAATATTTTAGGAATATTGCTTCCGTATTTCCAACAGCTTGGAATTATTATACTTCCGTTCTTTGCACTGCTTGTAATACTTACAATTATTATTATACGTATGGATGTCGGACAAGTTTTTGCACTGGAAAAAGTTAAATTCAAATTAAATAATTTGTCTCCTCAAAGAATGCTTCAAAACGCAAAAAGAATGTTCAACCCCTTTGAACCAAGGTCTTTGGTAGAGTTAGCAAAATCCATATTAAAAATTGTTGTTGTAGCGACTTGCGGTTATTCTGCAATAAATTCCAGAAAAGCTGATTTGATGGGACTTGTTGGACTTGATCCTGTTACTTCATTGCATATAATTCTTTCTATATTAATTAATATGATTATAAACATGTGTTTGGCTATGCTTATTTTAGGATATATAGATAAAAAATATCAGCATTATGAATATGAAAAATCTATAAAAATGACTAAGCAAGAAATAAAAGATGAACAGAAGGATACAGAGGGAGATCCTAAAATCAAAGCAAAAATTAAATCTATTCAAATGCAAATGGCGCGTCAGAGAATGATGTCCTCAGTTCCCCAATCTGATGTAGTTGTAACGAACCCTACGCATTATGCAGTCGCTATAAAATATGATAAAACAAAAGCTCCAGCACCTGTTGTTACGGCAAAAGGGGTGGATTATCTTGCTTTTCAAATTAGAGAAATTGCTAAAGAAAATAACGTTCCGATTGTTGAAAACAGACCTGTTGCAAGGGCTTTGTACAATCAAGTTCCTGTTGACGGAGTCATTCCTACGGATTTATACGTAGCTGTATCAGAGATTTTGGCATACGTATACAGATTAAAAAATGGGCAGGAGTGAGATAGATGAAGCAAAAAGTAATAGCAGTTGCGGGTCCTACGGCAAGCGGAAAAACAAAATTAGCAATTGAACTGGCTCACCGTGTTAATGGAGAAATTATCTCTGCGGATTCACGTTTAGTTTATAGGGGATTTAATATAGCCTGCGCAAAACCGACAATTGAAGAGTGCGAGGGAATTCCTCATCATTTAATTGATATAGTTGAACCGGAAGTCGATTATTCAGCGGGAGATTATGTCCGTGATGCAAAAAACGCAATAGAGGACATTTTTTCGCGTAATAAAACTCCAATTATTGCCGGAGGAACCGGATTGTACTTTAGAGTTTTGTTGGAGAATTACAATTTACCAAAGGTAGAAACAAATTATGAATTGAGAAAAAATTTAGAATTAAAAACAAGAGAAGAGTTGTTAGAAAGTTTAAAATCTATAGATAAAGCAGCTTATGAAACAGTTAAACAGGATACAAGCAAGCGCAGGATAATTAGAATTTTAGAGCTGATAACAGAATTAGATAAACCATTATCCGAAATAGAAACCCAAAAAGAGCCGGAATACGATGTTGAGTGGATAATGCCGGAACTTGTATCAAGAGAATGGCTTTATGATAGGATAAATCAACGCGTAGATTTAATGTTTAAGCAAGGCATTATAGAAGAAACAAAGTTTCTGCTAGAAAAACACGGCAGGATTCGTAATGTTACGGAAACAATAGGTTATAAAGAAGTTATATCGTATTTAGATGGACTTTGGACTATTGAAGAAGCCAAAGATAAATTAAAACAGCATACAAGGAATTATGCAAAACGTCAACTCACTTGGTTTAGGAAGAATCCGAATTTTAAGATAAGTATTTAACCATTGACATTTTTAATTTTCTGCGAGTTTAAAATTAAAACTAAAAATCATTAATCTAGTTTTCAATAAATAATTTGTATAAAATTATTCCGGTTGAAATACTAAGGTTTAGAGATTCAACCTTATCAGTCATTTCTACGGTTAAGAATTGACCTCTTTTTTTCGTATATTCTATAAGTTCATTACTAAGTCCGCAGGATTCTGTCCCGAACATCATGACAAAAGCTTCAGGAACTTTAAATTCTTTTAAATAAATGCTGTCCTTATTTTTTGGTAAAGTACTTATTGGTATTAAATTCCCTGTGTATTTTTGTAGTTCTTCCAAATTTTTCAAGCTAAAAATAGGAACTTTCCATAAATTTCCGACAGAGGCTCTTACGCATTTCGGATTATATAAATCAACAGTATCTCCGTATAAAATAATTGCATCAACATTAAATGCGCAAGCTGTTCTTATTATTGTTCCAAGATTTCCCGCATCCTTTATGTCCTCCAAAAGCACTACTCTTTTGTAATCATTGCTCCATATGCGTTCTACTTGTTCTCCGACTCCTACTACTTTAGGCGGAGTAACGGTTGTAGATATTTTTGAAAGAACTGCTTGAGTTGTTTCTATCCTGTCTGAATGCATAAAAAGCTCGGAATCCTCTTCAACAAATAAATATCTGATATTAATACCATAATCCAGAGCTTCTTCAACTGCTTTTTCTCCCTCAAGAAGAAATAAACCGTTTTCATCACGATATTTTCTCTGTTGGAGTTTTGAAATGTTTTTTATAATATCGTTATTTACACTTGTAATTTTCATTTTACATTGAATTCCTTTAACCATTTTATCTCTTGAGATGTTAATAAAGAATAGTCTATTAGTTTATTTTCGTAGCACATATTTGTAAAAGAAAAAACTTTATCATCTTTTTTGTAACAGGAGTTTTCTAATCTTACACCAAAATATTCCTTATTGTATAGCCCAGGCTCTATTGTAAAACACATGCCGTTTTGAATTTTTGTTTTGGCAATGTCGTTTTGAGATAAATTTGGCGGTGCTTCATGAACATTTATTCCGATTCCGTGTCCCAAGCCATGATTAAATTTAAATCCTTCAATTGAATTATCCAATATAGAATGCGCAAGAGTATCTATTTCAAATCCTGTTTCCAAACTTTCCGCATTATTAAAGCAGGTTAAAAATGCTTTAAGTACTGTTGTATAAACTCTTTTTTGCAATTCACTGGGATTTCCCTTTACAAAAACTCTTGTAATATCTGTTGCCAATCCGCTTTCATAATAAGCTCCGCAGTCAATTAATACTAAATCTCCGTCTTTTAAAATTACATTTTTAGAATTTTTTGAATAGTGCGCTAATGCAGAGTTGTTGTTAATTGCAACTATAGAATTGAAACTTAAAGACTTTGCGCCATACTTTTTAAACTCTTTTTTAAGCTGTTCTGCTATATCAAACTCAGATAGGTTATCATTATTTTCTATAAAATCCCTTATTGCATAAACTGCTTTATCAGTTCGTGCAAAAGCTTTCTTGTATGCTTCAATTTCTTCTTCCGTTTTTTTTGATTTCATAAATTTAACTTCACTTAATTTATGAACAGGTTTTTTTATTAATGCGTAATCGTGTGCATTAATGCTGGATTTATCCACTATAAGTTCTTTTTCAAAAGATGATAAAAATTCATCACAAGACTTGTCATCCTTAAACAGTATTCTTTTTTCATTATCAATAAATAATTTAGACCAAATTTTTGATGTGTTATCTTTTGAAAAATCTCTTAACCCTGTTAAGTATGAAACTTCTTCAAGATTAGAGATAAAAGTTGCGTTTGGCTTGTATTCTACAGGATTGAAAGCTTTTTGCGGAATAGATTCATGTGTTTCCGTAAAGTCATTTATCGGGTCGATATCTAATAATTTAATTTTATACCCGCTAAAACTTTCAAGTCTCGATTGAGACACCTTTTTGGATACAATTCCGAGTACTCCGTTCGGATTTATTAATTTTCTTATTTCTTCATCCTGTTTTTGCCCGAGTTGAAGTTTTACTACAACTACTCCGTCTTTTACTTCATTATCAGCTTGTGTATGATATCTACCATCTACAAAAAGATATATCTTGTCTTCCGTAATAAGCGCATCGCCTGTAGAACCGCTAAATCCGGTTAAACTGTATCTTGCATTTTCAGACAAAGATGAATACTCAACCAAATATTTGTTGGTAGAGTTTACTAATAGATAATCAATGTCAAATTTTTTTAAAATATTATTCATCAATATCCGTTAATTTAATCAAATGCCAACCAAATTGAGTTTCTACAGGTTGAGATATTTCACCTTTTTTAAGTGCAAAAGCAGCATCTTCAAACGGTTTAACCATCATACCTTTGCCAAACCAGTGTAAATCTCCCCCATCTCTTTTAGATGGACATTTTGAATAATCTCTCGCCAAATCTTCAAATGAAATTCCGTTTTGAATATCAAGCAAAAGACTTTCTGCTTGTTCTTTTGTATCAACTAAAATATGACTTGCTCTGATTTTCATTTTTACTCCTTTTTGAAACTAATAAAAGCTAAGTTAATAAGAATAAAGTAAACTTAAATCTTATTAATTTATTAACTTATTAACTTATTAACTTTTACTTCAACTCAACGGTATTATTGTCAGCTAAGAACTTAGTAACTTTTTCATTCAAAACTTGCTGATTCAAAGCATTAAATACCTCAGGAGATTGATACAAATTCTTAACCATTGTAGCAGGATCTATTTGATACATTCTGCTTAATTCCGTTAATTTAGCGCCAAACTCTGCTTGAGTTACTGTAATATTTTCTTCTTTAGCAATTTTATCAATTACAAGAGAGTTTTTAACTCTTGCAGCGGCATCTTCTTTAAGCTGATTAATAATATTATCATAACCTTGAGCTTCAATAGCTTGTTCCCAGGTGAAACCTTGCATTTCAAGTTTTTGTTTATAATCAGCAACTAAAACATCAGTTTCTCTGTCTATCATTGATTGTTGAATATCAACTTTTGCTTCAGAAGTTACTTTTTCAAATACGGCTTTTTCTGAATTAACTCTGTCTATATCTTCTTTTTGATTTTCTATATGTTTTTGAATATCAGCTTTTAATTCGTCAACATTTTTAAAAGAACCGATTTTTTGAGCAAATTCATCGTTAAGTTCAGGAAGAACTTTTGTTTTAATCTCATTAATCTTACATTTGAAAGTGGCAGGTTGACCTGCTAGTTTCTTTTCATGGTATTCTTCAGGGAATTTAACCTCGATATCAAATTCTTCACCTAACGGTCTGTCAATAAGTTGTTCTGCAAAACCGGGGATAAATGAAGAATTTGCCAAATCTAATGTGTAATTTTTTGCATCACCGTGTTCAATTTTTTCTCCGTTTGAATAACCATCAAAGTCAAAAACGATTGTATCTGTATTTATAGTTTTTCTGTCAGTTACTGCTACAATAGTTGCATATCTTGATAAAAGTGATTCAATGGATTTATCCATTGCATCATCTGCAATTTTGTATCCTTCAACTTCCAGTTTTAAACCTTTATATTTGCCTAACGTTACTTCCGGTCTAAGTTCTAATTTTGCAGTGATTTTCAAATCTTCGCCTACTTTGTAGTTGTAAGATTCAACATATGGTTGAGCAACTAAGTCAAATTTATTTTCTCTGACTACATCTGAAAATATTTTGGGAAGAGCACTTTCTAATGCTTCTTGTTTAATTCTTTCTTCGCCGATATGTTGTTCTAAAATTGCTCTCGGAGCTTTACCTTTTCTAAAACCCGGAATGTTTACGTATTGCGAAAGTTTTTTAACTGCACCATTATAATAATTGACCGCATCTTTTGCCGGAATTTCAATATCAACTTTAACGATATTATTTGCTTGTTTTTCTATAGTTGTGTTCATTTCTTTACCCCTTATCAATACTAATTCTACAGTAAAACAATACTATAAACAGTTATAAAGTGCAAGAAAATAATATAGCAGGTGAGTGTTTTGATAAATACATCGCGATATAATAAAATTGCTAAATTGATTTGAATCTATATTCCCTGATTTTTATAATACTTATAATCTGACATAATTTTAGATACAAAAGCTTTAGAATGTTTAGGAATGATATTATGATTTCGTCTTATAGCTTCCGGTCCGGAGTTATAAGCTGCTACGGCAAGTTCCATTGAACCGAATCTGTCGTACATATTTTTGTAGTACATAATTCCACCTTTGATGTTATCATCAAGATTATAAGGGTCTATTCCCAAATGTTTTGCAGTAGAATGTGAAAGCTGGAATACTCCAATATGTCCTCCATATCCTTTTGCGCTCTGGTTAAATCCTGATTCTGTTTTTGCAATACTTAATACTATTGCCGGTTCAACTCCCATAGAATTAGCCTGCTTTATAATATTTTGTTTGACTTCATCTGTAGAAGCTGCAAAAACTGTGTTACCAAAAATAAACATGATGGTTGAAAGTAAAATTAAATATTTCAAAATATAAACTCCTCTTAAATCACTCAAAGACAATATAACATAATTTTATAATTAACTAAATCGCCACTCTAGGTAATGTATATTAAGTTAGCAAAGAATTGTTATAAATGCTTAATTTTAAGTTGAATTTCATCTCCTTCTTGTTTTTTACAATTTATACCATGAGTTAATTTGCCCATTGTTTCGCCAAACAAGTAACTTGTAGGACCTATTGCTAAAATACCTACAATAGAAATGGCTTCAACAATAATTACAACTGCTCCTACCGTGCCGGTTACAATTGCAATCGGGAATGATATAACTCCCTTGCCAATATTTTTTATAGCCGAACCTTTAAGAGTGTGTGGTTTTGTAAATGCTTTTATATTATGAGTTTCACCATTAGGCAATGTGATTTGATTTATTACAACAACAGCTTTCGCTCTTCTATAGCCGAAACGCCCTTTCTTAAAGTGTTGTATTTCACCATTAAATGTAGTGCCTCGCGGTATAATAAAACCATCTACGTTGTAATCATCAGTTGATATAAATTGAACAACCTGACCTTTTGATGCCTTATTAACATTTAAATCTGTTTTAAATTCAGCATCTATTACATGACTTGTTTTATACTCTTCATTTTCTGCTAGAACAGGAAGAAAACTAAAATTCATGATGCAAAATACTAATATAATAGAAAAAATCTTTTTAACCATTCTTAACTCCCATAATAAATCTTCTTCATATGATAATATAAAATATATTGATATACAACTATACGTTTATTATGGTATTTATAAAATAAAAATTACCAATATTATATTTTTAAATTCTTAGGTGGTTCAGGGTATGCACCAGAGTTTTTTCTAATATCAATATATTTTTGCTGCATTTTAGAAGCGATAGAATTTCTTACTACAGGTGTTACCAAATTACATGATATTACACTTGCGCCAATTGTTCCCATTGTAGTTATAAAGTTTTTATAAGATTCATATGATTCTTTTAGATGGTTATCCGAATGATTTTTCAAAACATCATCCAAATTAAAATCTAACTTACCGACTTTATCTTTGTAAATAGAATTTTTGTTAAGGAAATCTCTCACTGTTTGCGGTGCAGCTTTACCTGTTTTTGCTAATGTCTGTATTCCTTTTTTAGTTAATAAAGTAAATCCCAAAAATGCACCGATATTTACAACCGCATCCATAAATTCCTGCGGAAGCAGAAAACTTTTTTTCTCAGGTGATATTTTTTTATTGCTAAAAATAGCACCAATTTGTGCTGCAGAAGACAATGCCCAGCCCAATGTTCCTGTCCATATAAGCATTTTAGAAGTATCGCCTTTGAACGTATCATAAATTTTTTCTAATTGTTTTTGAAAGAATGTTCTACGCATTTAATCCATCCTTTCTTTCTTTTGGAACTACATCATTCAAGGCTTGCTTATCCTTGCCATCTTTCATTACATTTGATTTTTTGTTCAGGTAGTTTGTAAACAAAATTGTAAGTTTTGCATCTAATAAAAAGTTAGTAAAACACATTGCCCCTAGTGCAATTGCCATAGATAAAGCTGAACGATAATTTTTTAGCCCATTTTGGTCTTTTATCATTCGCCTAATATATTTTTGCGGAAGAAGAAATTTACTTAATTTAGTTTTACCATTGACATCGGTCATTTTTTCAACAGCTTTAGATACGGGTCCTCGTACGACAAACATCCCAACGAGAGTTCCTGCAACTATTTTAGCGATAGTTCTATTTCGTGCAACAGTACGGGTTTCATCATCTACTCTATGATTGTAATAATCTATTGCCGGTTGAGTTACAAGTGCTGTAGCTCCCATAATCCCTCTGTTCCACATAGGATCACCAACCCAGTGGCTGGTTTTATTCCAACTCTCTATTATTTTTCCATTGTCTTTTGAAGTATGCAAAGGAGAAGCGTCCAAAAGTTTTTGTTTAAAACGCTTAAACCAGCCGGAATTGTTTCCTTTTCCGTACATGGAAATATTATTATTGCTATCGATAGGATAAATATTCATACAACACTTCTTCC
>CAJOOM010000106.1 GCA_905236775.1 Candidatus Gastranaerophilales bacterium | reverse complement strand
TTGGATTATTCGGGGTGTCGGCAGAGTAACGTCTGACCGACACCTTACGAGTTTCGGACTTCGTCCTCACTCTACCGAAAATCCGCTATCCCGCGTGCATACTGCAACTCACACACCTTTAGGTCGGATTTAAAAAACCTCAAAAATTTGTCAATTTTTGGGTTTTTCCGCATCCTCAATAAGTTTAATCAGTAAATCTCCACCAATCATCTTGGAATCATAAATTCTCATATTTTTTGTTAGAGAAATTTTATTAATTTTATCTCCATCAAAAGCACTTTTTCCGGAATTGTCATTAAGAATTTTCGGAGCAATAAATTGATAAATCTCGTCTATGAGGTTGTCTTTTAACATAGAGCCAGCCAGCGTGCCTCCACATTCAACAAAAACAGTACATATTCCTTTTTTATATAATTCGGATAATACATATTTTACGTCTAAACGACCGTTAATCAGCGGAGTATTTTCCTTTGTTGCATGGTAAATTTCTCCTTGCTCAAAAATTTTTGCTTTTTTAGAAACACGGTTGTTTGTATCTAAAATACATTTTTTTCCATATTTGCCTCTATGTTCCATTTTGGGATTATCTGCAATTACTGTATTTGAGCTTGTCATAATACAATCAAATTCAGAACGCATTTTATAAACTTCTTTTCTAGCTTCATCAGAAGTTATCCATTTTGAATCACCGTTTAGAGTGGATATTTTGCCATCTAATGTTGTCGCTGTTTTTAATACAACATAAGGCAAGTTTTGAGTCATATTTTTTATAAAAACTCTATTTAAAAATTGTGCTTCTTCATTCAAAACTCCTAATGTGACTTCTATACCGGCTTGTTTAAGCTTTGATATCCCATCAACTTTGGGGTTAACATCTTTCATTCCAATTACAACACGTTTTATTTTTTTCTCTATTATTAAATCAACACAAGGCGGAGTTTTCCCAAAATGAGAGCATGGTTCTAGGTTAACATAAAGTGTGCCGCCATTCGCTTCATTACTAAGCTTTAAAAGAGCATCTCTTTCTGCGTGATTTGCTCCATATTTATGATGATAACCTTTTGCAACAACATTCTCATTCTTATCCAAAATAACACAACCAACCATAGGATTTGGAAGAACTTTTCCTTTTCCTTTTTTCGCAAGCTTAAAGCATTCTCTCATGTACTTTTCATCATTGTTCTGCATAATAATATTATTATATAGTAAAATACTTATATAATTCTATGTAAACATATTTGTAAAATTTTGGTCTGAAAACAGGACATTTTTTTTTGCTTGTATTAGAATATAATATATAAAGTTGTTTATACATGTTAAGGGGAATAGAATGGTGTTGGAATTAAAAGAAAAAGAAGCTATGAACATTAAGTTCGAAAATTTTATTGATACACTTGATGGAGAGGATATATTTGGTAAATGTGATAGGGTTGATGAAGTTCTTTCGAGCGGAGTTCTAACCGGCAATGAAGGTTTAGGCATGGTTACTATGAATAAAGTGCAGCCTGATTCGAAAATAAAAGAAAAAGACGGACACATCCATGACGTAATTATGCTTGGTTCAAATTCTTATCTTAATCTTTCGACACATCCTCAAGTAATGCAAGGTGCAAGAGAAGCTCTTGAAAAATTTGGATATGGCATGGGAGCTGTATCAAATTATGCAGGTATCACTGAAATACATAAAGAACTTGAAGCAAGAATTGCGAAATTTCATGGCACTGAAGATTGTATAGTATTCCCATCAGGTTATGGTGCAAATATAGGTATTGTATCTGCTCTTTGCGGAAAAAATGATGTTATTATAAATGATGCTGCAAACCATGCCTCAATTTTTGATGGCTGCGTTTTATCCGGAGCAGAAATAAAAGTTTTTCCTCACAGAGATATGAAAGGTTTGGAAAGAATTTTATCAAGATTACCGGAAGAAAAAACCGGAAGACTTATCATAACTGATGGTGTATTTTCTATGGATGGTGATATGGCATATTTAGACAAGATTGTAGAACTTGCTGAAAAATATCACTGCCGTATTATGGTTGATGATGCACACGGTGTAGGTATTGTTGGACCGACTGGTCGTGGTACCGCTGAACACTATGGTGTAATGGATAAAATTGATTTACACGTAAGCATGCTTTCAAAAGGACAAGGCGGTTTGGGTGGATATTGCGCATCTACAAGAAAAGTTGTTCAATATTTAAGACTTTATGCAAGAAGTTACTTCTTCTCAACTGCACTTCCGGCTTCAGTTGCAGGAGGCTTAAATGAAGTATATAAGCTATTAGAAACAGATACCGCAGGCAGAAAAGAACTTTGGGAAAAAACTAATTATTTAAAGAAAAAACTTGTTGATGCAGGTTTTGATATTGGGCATTCTCAATCAGCCATAGTTCCTGTTATGATTTATAATGAACCTATTTTATTTGAGATGTATCAAAAACTCAGAGAAAGAGGGGTTTATGTAAATATTGTTACTTATCCTGCTGTCAGAAGAAAAGAATGCCGTCTAAGACTTTGTACTATGAAAGATTTAACTTTTGAACAAATTGATAAAGCGGTAGAAATTCTCACTGAACTTGGCAAAGAATATGGAATTATAAAAAAGTAAGTATTATCATTGCAGGGTGAAAACATTCTTATTTAAGACTTAAAGTATAAATTCCAAAAATTAAATTTATTTTTAGGAAATTTTACTCATAAATTTTGACATAAAAGGTTTTTGTATTAGTATAGTATAGTGGGAATTGAACATTTGAATAGTATTATACCCTTTAAATAAGAGGTTTTTTATGGAGTCAAGAAATAAACATTTATTATCAATTTTAGCAAATAAGTCATCAGAATATGAAGGTCGTGTAGCACTCGGTATGAGAAGCAAATACGGTTGGAGAGAACTTACATATAAGGGACTGGGGTTGCTTTCAAGAAAGCTTGCAAGATACCTTATCGAAGAACTTGGAGTTGTGACAGGTGAACGTCTTGCCATTCTTTCAGAATCAAAACCTGAATACGGAGCATGTGTTTTTGCATCTGTTTTAGCTGGAACAATTACCGTACCTTTGGATAACAAGCTTACTATATATGAATTAAAATCAATTCTTCTTGATAGTGAACCATCCGTAATCTTAGTTTCTCAATCCTATATAGATAAGGCTTATCAATTAAGAGATGAGATTCCATCTCTTAAAACAATTTTGGTAATGGATGATAAATTTCAAGCAGACGGAATTAAGAATATATATGAACTACCCGATATTTATGACGCAAAATGGAGAGTCAGAAGCGGAAAATCCGTTGCGTTTATAATTTATACATCAGGAACAACAGGAGCACCTAAGGGTGTAGAAATAACTTTCGGTAATATAACATCCCAGCTCATTATAACAAAGGATGCTTTTGATAAAATATTACCGGATAACCGACGTGTTTCAATATTGTCAATACTTCCAATGAATCATATGTTTGAAATGACAGTTGGTTTTTCATCATTCTTAAATTTTGGATACTCAATTTATTATACAAAGAGCCTTAAGCCAAAAGATATATTGAAAATGATGAGAGATAAAGAAATTGAATTTATGATAATGGTTCCGGCATTTATGAAACTACTAAAAACTACACTTGAAGCGGAATGTATAAATAAATATACCCCGCTTGGCAAATGGTGGTTTGATATAAAATATCATTACATTGCCAAGTTTTTAGGATTTGGTAAAATAAAAAAATTCTTATTTAGAGACTTGCACAGACAGTTTGGCGGGAAATTCTGGGGAATTCTTTCTGGCGGCGCGCCAATGGATGTAAATGTTGCAATATTCTTTAACAGAATTGGCATTAAGGTATGTCAAGGGTACGGTTTAACTGAAACAAGTCCGGTCGTAGCTTTAAATACTGATAAGATTAACGACTATGCTTCAATAGGAAAACCTTATAAGAGCTGGAAATATAAAACAGATCCTAAGACAGGAGAACTTCTTGTAAAAGGACCTTCCGTTATGAAAGGATATCACAACCAGCCTGAACTTACTGCTTCTGTTCTTGAACCGGATGGCTGGTTCCATACAGGTGATGTTGCAAGAATAGGCGATGACGGATATATTTATATCACAGGCAGAATCAAAAATATGATTGTGTTGTCAGGCGGGAAAAAGGTTCTTCCTGAAGAAGTTGAATCCGTTCTTGAAAAAAGTGAATATCTTGCGGAAGTTTGCGTATTTGGTGCAGAACGTACTTTTGGAGCAAAAGACGGAACAGAGGAAGTTATTGCAGTTGTTGTTCCAAAGCCGTACTTGTATGATGAAAAAACAGATGCAGAGATAGAAACTATTGTAAGAGCTGATATAAAAGAGCTTTTACAAAGACTAACTCCATACAAAAGACCAACAAATATAATTATCAGAAGAGAAACTTTACCAAGAACAACCACAAATAAGGTTAAGAGAAAAGAAGTTAAAGCACAGCTCAGTGCTATATAATAAAACGAAAAGTAAAAAAGCGGCTTTCAATCAGCCGCTTTTTGTATAACTATTTTATGATTTTACTTTGATGGTGATACATTTATAAATGGAACAGAATTTCCAAGCATATATTGCGGCATTTTACCGTCCCATTTTTGTACAGCTTCATATTGAACAAGTGATTTGTTTTGAGAAAGTGCTTGAGCTCTGATTGCCATTGAACGAGCTTCTGCTTCTGCTGCTATAACCTTTTGTCTTGCCTCTTCTTGTACTTGAACGGTTTTATTTTTTGCTCTTTGGGCTTCCTGTTCCGCTGTTACTTTGTTTTCAATTGCTTGTTCAAATACTTTTGAGTAGTTTATGTCCGTCATTTGGAAATCTTGAACATCTATATAATTATCTTTTAATTGAGCTTGAAGTTTAAAAAGAATATCTCCGGTTGCTTTTTCTCTGTTAGAAATCAAATCTTGAGCATTCCATTTTCCGATAATATCCTTAATGGTGCCTTCTACAACAGGGGTTAAAACTTTTGATTCATATTGCACACCAACACTTTGGAATAGTTTGTGAACATTTTCCGGCTGAATTTTATAGTTAATAACATATGTAATGTGTGCTTGTTGAATATCTTTCGTATAAACTTGTGTGGTTAATGTATTTTTTTGAATCTTTACATCCATTGTTCTAAATTTTTGCACAAAAGGAAATATTATATGCAAACCCTCTTCGTAACTTTTGTCTTGAACTTGTCCCAATTTAATCTTAACTCCTCTTTCACCCGGACCTACCATTACAAACGGATTACATAAAACAAGAAATACTACGAGTAATACCAAAATAACAAATGGTATGCCTAAAAATTTGTTGTCCATTTTTTTCCTTTCTTTTTTACTAAATAATTAAGAACTTAAATTATTTTAAACCGATTAGTGCCAGTGCTACATACAGGGCAGAAACAGCGAAAACAAAACCTCCAAAAATATATAACATTTGCCTGCCGTATTTTTGATATAAATTCTCCCGCGTTATTGCACAAGCTGTCATAATACACAAATTTACTAATACAATTAATGCTAAAAGCAGCATTAAAACTCTTATAATCATATAAAAGACCTCTCTTCAAACTAAATTATATAAAATAATTTGAATGAATATATCATACAAAAATAGGATTTATTGCAATGACGCAAGTACAATAAGCAAAGTTCAATTTACTTGATTATACATTATTTAAATCATGTACTTAAAGCTAAAAATGTGATATAATGACACCATTATATAAGTATATATGGGAGAAGTTATGTTACAAGAAGCAACAAGGGCGATAAATTCAGCATTTAACAACAGTTTTATAAAAAAGCTTAGCCAATATTTACACGATTGTGTAAGAGAAGAAGTAAAAAGTTCTACTTTTAGAAATTTAAAAGCTGACAAGGATAACAAGTGGATTTTCTTGAATGAAGATGACACACTTTTTTCTCAAGGGCTGGAGTATCTAAAATTAGACGGTTCCGACCCTAAAATTACTGAGCTAATGATTCAAGCTGACACAAGTCAAAAAGACAAATATTTAATCTACGGTTATTTATTTTTAACAGGAAAAAGCAAATCCGGAAGAAGAAACGAATTTCTTACACCGCTTTTATATGCACCTTGTCACTTAGAAAGAAATGGTGTGAATATTAATTGCATGCTCACTGATGAATTTATTTCTCTAAATACCGGCGCATTAACGGCTCTGATGAAAAAATCTGATGATGAAGATGAAACAGAATCTCTTCTAGAAGGTTTGCTTGACGTTGTTCCGACAATTCCTATTACGCAAGAAAAGCTAAATGTATTTTTAACAACTCTAAAATCTATAATTCCGGATATAGATATATCACTTGATGCCGGCGGAAAAATTGAAGAAGATAACATCTCAAAAGATTTCTACAATGAAAAAATAGATTCAGAAAATATTGAAGAACTAATTGAAGCAGAAGAGGCTGCATCAAAAAAATCTATAAAACTAGATAAAATAAATATTACAAATCAATGTGCAATAATTTTAACAAAAAGGCCGTCTGCCACAGCAGGAGTACTGCACGAATTAACACAGATTGCCGAAAAACCAAGCGGAGTATATAGAGAAACTGTTTTGAATATAATAAACGAAGAATATACTCAATCTAAGCCTGTTGACACTCAACAAAAAACTTTAGATAACTTTTTCCCGATAACACCTTTATCTTTATCGGATGCACAATTAAATGTAGTAAAAAACGTTGAGAATTCAAGGCTTGTATCTGTTTTTGGACCTCCGGGGACCGGTAAATCTCAA
The DNA here is from genome assembly GCA_905236775.1 of Candidatus Gastranaerophilales bacterium. GTDB lineage: Bacteria > Cyanobacteriota > Vampirovibrionia > Gastranaerophilales > Gastranaerophilaceae > CAG-196. The sequence continues at coordinate 15,885 of CAJOOM010000106.1, read as the reverse complement.
ACTATAGTAAACTTAGCAGCACATCTTATAGCAAACGGAAAAACTGTTCTTATTGCTTCACGTATGGATAAGGCTGTTGATGTTGTCGCTGAAAGATTAAATGAACTGGGCGCACCATTTCTTGCCTTGAGAGCCGGAAGATTGAATTATCAAAGAGAACTCTCTATGCAGCTTCAAGATTTACTTGCAGAAAAAATTGACTTAAATGAGGGTAGTGAAAATTCAATTATATGCGATATTCCTGACATGGAAGAACTTTTAAAAACTATATCGGATATGGAGAAAAAATCAGAAAAAATTATCAAACTCGAAGAAGAATGGACTGGGGTAAATGAAAGAATTAAAATGGAAGAACCCCAACATAAAAACCATTTCTTTATCACAAAAAATCTTAAGGGAGACGAGATTCAAACAATTGAATCTACAATTCTAACATTAAGTGCAAATCAAGAAAAAACAGGTTTTTTCGCCGGATTTAAAAACATGACTGCCATTGGTAATTTAAAGAAAATTCTTAATTTAAAAAACTTTGAAGTAAATAATGAAAATTTGTCTATTTTACAAACAGAACTTGAATTTGCAAAACTAATTTATCAAGCAAGAAAAATAGAAACAGAGATTCAAAAAATAGGTAATATTCACGTTCTTGCTGAACAAATAAGGAATTTAAAACGGAAACAAAAACATCTTGCAATTGATATTCTTAAAAACAAACGCAGAGAGGCTCTAAGAGGATTAATGCAAGACCCTGTAAAGCGCCAGAGACTCTTTGTTCACTCAAAATCTTTAACAGAGAGAAAGAAAAACCTTCAAAACAGACTTTTAGAGCAGGAAGACTTTAAACCATTACTTGAAGCTTTCCCATGCTGGTGCGTTACTACTTATGCTGCTTCAGGCTCTTTACCTTTAAAGCCGGGGCTTTTTGATGTTGCAATTATAGACGAAGCATCTCAATGCGATATTGCAAGCTGTTTCCCGATTTTATTTAGGGCAAAACGTGCAGTAGTAGTAGGAGATGATAAGCAATTACCGCACTTATCTTTCTTAGAAAAAGCAAAAGAACAATCATTTATGTCGCAATACGGCATTGGTGACAGATATCAGCTCATGTGGAGATTCAGAACCAACTCCATGTTTGATTTAGCAAATTATTATTCAATGCACCCTGTTCTTTTAGATGAACACTTCAGAAGCTTACCGCCTATTATAAACTTTTCTAATAAAGAGTTTTACGGCGGAAGAATTAAAGTTATGAGAAGAAATGACAACTCTAAAAAGGTTCTTGAAACGGTTGTTGTTCCGGATGGTAAAGTTGATACAGATGCAACAAGGAACTTGCCTGAGATTGAGGAACTAATTAAAAGGTTGCACGATATTGTAGTAGAAGATGAAAGGAGAAATCCTGAACATCCTGTTTCAATCGGAATAATATCTCCTTTTAGAGCGCAAGTAGAGCAATTAAAAATATCCGTTGCAAAAGTTCTTTCAGAACATATGATGGAAAAACACCAGATAGAAATCGGTACAGCCCACACATTCCAAGGTGACGAAAGAGATATTATATTGATATCTTGGGCTTATGCAAACAACAGCTTCCCTCAAAGCTTAATATTCCTGCAAAAGCCGAACTTGTTTAATGTAGCAATAACAAGAGCACGTTATCAAATGATTAACTTTATATCAAAAGACCCAAGAGAACTTCCTGAAGGAATTTTGAGAAGTTACTTAGGATTCTGCTCAGAGTATGAAAACAGATTTGCACTTTCACAAAGTGATGAATTTGATGAAAACATTTATAAAAACTCTTTTGAAAAAGAAGTTGCAGATGCTTTTCGTTCACTCGGACATAAAGTAACTTGCGGAGTTGAGATTGCAGGTTTAAGCGCTGATTTACTTATAGACGATAAGTTTGTAGTAGAATGCGATGGCGTTAATGACAAAACTATTTGCAGAGTGTCAAATATGAAAAAGCAAACTATTATTGAACGTTCCGGCTTAAAAGTATCACGCATATCCGCACGCGAATGGGGATATTCTCCGAAAGCTTGTGTTGATAGGATTATAAATAGTAATTTGTAGTAAAGACAATAGGGGAATGGAAAAATGGAATTCTTCAGTGGAAAGTGAAAAGTTGTTTTTTAAAAGGCAATAAGGCAATGAGCTTGCAAGTCATTGTTATTGTTGTACTCGTCAAACAAGTCTTGTCATTCCGAGAGACTGTGTCTCGAGGAATCCAGCTGATTAAAAACTAGTCAGCCATTTAATCAAATCCAAAACTTGTCTTATCCCCAAAACACCAGATACTTTTTATTCATCTAACGCAAGACTTGCCTATCAAAAGAAACTATAAGCTGGATTCTTCGCCGCCAAAGCCTTTTGGCTCCTCAGAAAGACAAGGACTTGTATGCTTTGCGCCTAACCAAATTTTATTTACCCCTCAGAAAGACAACTTCGTGTGTACTTTGCGCTAGACTGTTTTAAAACCATTTTCAATTTTCAATTTCCAATTTTACATTTTCCATTCCCCCCTCTTGTCATAAAACTAAAATATGGTATGATATAATTATATTAATGTATTATTATAATCATCAGTTATTTTTGAATAAAATCCTATAAATAAATGGTGAAAAAAAGGGAATACATGGTATAGTTTAAGTGAGAAGTGTTATAGCGATAGAAGTAGTGGAATATGCGAAACTTTATGAAGAAAATAGAATTTGAAGATGAAGAGATTTTAAAAGAATTTAACTTCAAAAACACGGGCAAAAAACCGATTATATTTGCGGTTTCGCTTTTGGTTTTAGCGGGTTTATCTATTTTTGCTTATCATTCAATCAATCAATTACAGCTGGCAAGTATCGGAGAAGAGAGTGTTTTTAATTTAGTGTCTTCACCGGTAGCGGCTGCAACTGCAAAAAGAGATATAATCTCAATTCCAAAAGGGGAAGCAAGACAGAATCCGTTTTTGCCATACAGAAAATTGAAAAATGAAATCAAGACGGATACGTTGATAAATGACGTTCCACAAGTAGATTTAATTGTTCCGCCTGATTTTCCCGGAGAGGGAGTAGATGCGGCAAAGATTATGGATACAGTTGTTTCCGGAATCTTATTTGACAAATTCAGTCCGTCTGCTATTTTAAACATTGACGGAACAGATTATTTAGTAAAAAAAGGTGATGTCGTACACGATTATAAGGTTTTGAATATTGCTCAGAACAATGTTACGGTTCAATTTGGTAAAAACACATATACAGCGGGAATTGGAGAGATATTAACCGAGGGTTCGGTAAATCGCAATGACATAGCTAACTTAGATAAAAAATTCGGAGGTGAAAAACGATGAAAAATAATAATATACAAAGACTGTTAGCATCTGCGTTATTATTGGCATTTACTGCGCCTACAGGTTTTACATACCCGACACATAGCGGATATGATTCATACGACAGTGCTAATAACAGAACTTATTCGGCAGGGACATCAACAGACTTATCTGCAACAGTTCCATTGAGTAATACAAACGAAAAAATTACTTTAAGCTTGAGAGATTCTGATGTACAGCAAGTATTAAGGATGTTTGCTGATAAGGCAGGAAAGAATATCGTTTTCCACTCAACTGTTAAAGGCAAAGTAACATTGGATTTGGTCGACATGCCAATTAATGAGGCTTTTAACCTTGTATTACAAATAAATAATTTGAGTTACTACATACAAGATAATACATTGATAGTTTTATCAAGCAGCAGTAAAGATAATGCTAATTTCTCTAAAAAAGAAATGATGGTATTTCCTGTACAATACGTGGCAGCATCTAAGGTGGCTGATTTCTTAAACAAAAACGTATTTGGAATGAAAAAACCTGGCATGTCAACAATTGATGCAGCAACAGTTAATGCTGCGACAAACGAAGTAATTGTATTCGGTATGCCTACTGATGCAGCTGTAGTAAGAAAAGTTATTGCACAGTTGGATAAAGAACCGCTTTCAAGAACTTTTTATGTAAACCATACTACACCTGGTGAGATGGCAGATATGATTTGTAACATGTTACTTCCGTCTCAAGGTGCATCATCTGGCGGTGGCAGCGGAAAAAGTAATGGAAATGACGGATATACACCTCCGACACCTGGTGTTGGAACAAGTTTAACCGGCGGTGCAGCAGGTATTGTGACAGGTGGTGCAGACGGTATTGATGATACAATTAAACTTGGTGAAGGTATTGTGGCATGCTCCGTATCACAATCCGCAAAAGGAAGTTCATCATCATTTGATGTACAAAACCTTGCTGTTTCTTATTATCCTCAGCGCGGTTCTATTATGCTTATTGGCGGCTCTGAAGCACAGCAAAGATTGGTTGAAAACTTTATTAAAACAAACGATATAAAACAACCTCAAGCATACCTTGAGATGTCTATAGTAGAACTATCTGAACAAGGCAGCAAAGAATTCCAAAACAACTGGTCAGTTGCATCAAAGGCTTGGAACGTGTCGTTTAATAACGGAAGAACAACCGGAGGAAGACCGGGAGGTGTTGGTGAATCTTGGTCGCCATATATATTTAGAGGCTGGACAAATGATGCCTCTGGTACTAATCCACAAATGATACCACCAGCTTCTAAAGATAGCGGTAGTCAAGGTTATACATTACCGACTTATGGTGAGGCTCAAGGATATTTACCTTGGAAAGGTGGTGGACGTTCATACATCTCTTGGACAATGAACTACTTAATCGAAAACAACAAAGCAAGAGTGCTTGCTAATCCTAAGATTATAATTACAAACGGAAAAACATCTGTTATAGATTTAACTGAAGACTACGTAGAAAAAGTTACTTCAGAATTCTTATCATCTAGCCAAAATGGTAATGGTAGCACTGGTACTGTTCAAAGAACATACACAATCGGTAAAGATAAGGGCATAAAGATTTCTCTTGTTCCGTTCATATCTCCTGACGGTTATGTAACATTGAATATATTACCTCAGTACGCAACAGAAGCAGGACAAATTTATGCAACAGGAGAAACCGGACAAAGTGAGCTTGCTGCAACACTTTTGAACAGAAGAAATTTGGATTTAAAAAATGTTAGAATAAAAGACGGTGAAACCTTAGTTATTGGTGGTATGATAAGCGAAGGCGACTACAAACAAGTTCAAAAAATTCCTGTATTAGGTGATTTACCGCTTATCGGTGCAGCATTCAGATCTACATCTACTAAGAAACAAAAATCAGAACTTGTTATTATGATTACACCAAAAATCATTGTTGACGGCGATGAGGTAGCGGCAGATAGATTATAAAAATTATGTCTAATCAACTGGAAAAACTAAAAAACAGCATAGAAAAAGAGTATGTTGATAAATTCGAATTAAACCTGATGAAATCATCAGGTTTTATTCCGGTTGGTAAGAGGCAAAATAATTTTTATGTAATTATTAGCAAAAATACACCTAATAAAAATGCCGTAAGCAACATTATCCAAGAAAAATTTGCAGGAGTGAACCCACAGTTTTTTACTGTCGAATCGAAAGATTTTGATGACATTTTTAATTCGCTTGGAATAAAACAATCCAATTCTGAATCAGCAGAACAAAAATCAGAAAAAGACGAAAATCCTGCTAATACTGCGCCAAGTGAAAAAAAAGAACTTACCGCAGAAGAAATGCTTGTCGGTATAGGCTGGATTACCGAGCAGCAAATGAATGAATGCAGAAGAATTGCATTAGAAAAAAATTTACCTATTGATGCAATATTTGCCGAAAAAGATTACCTTACAAAAGATAAAATAGCCTCTTATCTTCAGAAAAAATTCGGAATGGATGTTATTACAAAAAGCGGAATCCGCGTTGATAAAAGCATGCTTAAAATGCTTCCGGATGATTTTGTAGAAAAAAAACAAGCAATAATTCTGTCTATAGAAGATGGTAACAAGCTCGGAGTCGCAATGGTAAATCCGCTTGACAAAGATACTGCAAGAGAAGTATCACTGTCAACAGGACGTTCTTTGCATATTTATGCACTACCATATCATTTATATGACGGATATTTGCAAGAATTTTACGTTCAGAAAAAATCTGAACAAATGGCTAAAGAAACAGAACGCATAATCAAGAGCATTGAAGAAGAAACTGCTGAATACACAGATAAAGACCAACTCTGGGCTCAAATAGAAAAAGAACTTCAAGATGCGAGCGGTAACGTTGCAAAATTTGTATACAAAATCATTACCGACTCAATTGATAACAAAGCATCAGATATTCACATAGAACCGCGTATAGGCTATTACGTAGTTAGGACTCGTAAAGACGGCATATTGAAAAAAGTCCTTGATATACCGGGAACAATTGAACAATCAGTAATTACACGTTTTAAAGTTCTTGCAAGAATGAACATAGCAGAACACAGACGTCCTCAAGACGGTACTTTTTCAATTAAGTACAATGATAAAATGTACGATTTCCGTATAAATACACTTCCTGTATCCGGCAAAGAAAAAGTCGTAATCCGTATTTTGGCGCCTGCTGTCAGTTTAAAATCATCTGGAGAAAAATTTGTTATCGCTGGAGCCTCTGATGAAGATATACAAAAGATTCATGATATGGTGCAAGCTCCTAACGGCATTATTCTAACTTCCGGTCCTACAGGTTCCGGTAAAACAACAACACTTTATACAATATTAAAATCATTGAACAAAGAAGATGTTAATATTACAACAATCGAAGATCCGGTTGAAATTAAGCTTGAGGGTATTAACCAATCTCAAGTAAACGCAAAAGCTGATATTACATTTGCATCTTGTATGAGAGCAATATTGAGACAAGACCCTGATATTATACTTGTAGGTGAAATCCGTGACTTTGAAACATTAGAAACTGCTATATCCGCAGCACTTACAGGTCACCTTGTACTAAGTACGGTTCACACTAACTCAGCAGCAGCTACGATTACTCGTTTAATAGAAATGGGGGCAAAAGATTATCTTGTTTCTTCAACATTAACAGGTGTCATAGCTCAACGTCTTGTCCGAACGTTATGCGATAATTGCAAAGAGGCTTATTATCCTACAGAAGAAGAAGTAAAACACATTACGACAAATCCTAAAATGCAAGAAGAACTTTTAAAAACAAAACTCTATCGCAAAAAAGGATGTAAAGAATGCGGCTATTTAGGATATACAGGTCGTATGGGAATCTACGAAGTAATGCCTATTACTAGAGAGATAAAAAGACTTATTGCGCAAGGTGCGCACGATATTGAAATAGAAGAAAATGCAGTCGCTGCAGGTATGAAGACTTTGAGCAGTTCTTGTCTGGCTCATATAATGGCAGGAAGAACGACTACTGATGAGTTCATAAGGGTACTTGGATACGCAAATGAGTAAAAAATATTATAACAGTAGCAAATTAGTGAAAATAAAGAATCAAATATTCCTCCCTGGTTAGGGAGGTTAGGTGGGTATTAGCTTTCAGAGCAAAACAAAATTAATACCCCTCCAGCTCCCCTAATTAGGGGAGAATACCAAAAATAAAAAACAAAAAGAGGTAAATATGCCAATATTTAGTTATAGAGCTTTAAAATCAGGAAAAGAAATAGTCAAAGGGGAAGTTACAGCCGCAAATCTTAAGGACGCAAGAGAAGTTATCCGTAAGATGGGGCTTGTACCTACTAAGATTACTGAATCTATATCAGAATTGAAAAATAAAAAGAAAGGCGGACTCGGCAGACTCTCACTTTCTGAAAAAATTGACTTTATATCTACCCTACAAATATTATTAACTTCAGGTATTCCGGCTGTTGAATCTTTAATGTTTATGGAACAGGAAGCCTCTACTAAAAAAATAAGGGATTTATCAAAACATATTAAAACTCAAGTTATGGGCGGTTCAACATTCGCAGATGTCCTTGCAAGATATCCGGATACATTCGGGTATATATTTATAGGTCTTGTAAAAGCCGGTGAAGAATCCGGTGAGCTTGAAAAGACTTTAGGACGTATAAGAGAGCTGCTTACAAAACAACAAAATACAAAAACTAAAGTTATCGGAACGTTATTATATCCGGTATTCGTTATCTGCTTAGCGTTTGTAATTATTCTTATCATGTTATTGTTTGTATTCCCAGCTTTTAAGGGGATGTTTGAACAACAAGAAAAAAAATTGCCTTGGATTACTGAAGTAATGATGAATGGCGGAGATTTTCTTAAAGAATATTGGTATACTATCCCAATATTTCTATTAGCATTTATAGCATTTTGTTATATTACTTTTAACTGGAGACCCGCAAGAGAAGTATTTGATAAATTTGTACTAAAAGTTCCTTTAGTGCAAAATTTAGTAATGTATTCAAACTATTCAAACTTTATGTCAGTTTTAAGTGTATCATATGATGCAGGTATTCCGGTTGTTGACTGCTTACACTTAGGAGTAGTTACTATTACAAATTCACTTATTCACTCTAAGTTAACTACTGCTGTTACAAAAGTTTCACAAGGTTTACAAGTATCACAAGCACTCAAAGCTACAAAAATTATGCCTAAAATGTTACTGTTTATGGTTGCAACAGGCGAACAAACCGGTCGTTTGGGCGAAATGCTTGAAAGAGTTGTAGTATTCTTAGACAGAACTTTAGATAATATTATTGATACAATGACAAAGATGATTGAGCCGATAATGCTTTTAGTTATTGGTGCTATAGTACTGGTTATGGCGCTTGCTCTATATCTGCCACTGTTCCAGTCATATATGCAATAAAAAGGATAAAATATGGAAACAAGAGAAATCGCGAATCTTATGGATTCAGTTTGGAAAGAAAAAGTTTATATAGAGACTGCTGAATTTATCATTATCGGTTATGTATTTATGCCAAAAATCGGCAAAAGAAATCGCTTGCTTACTGAAATATTAAACAGCAACAAACAATTTATTGCAGTAAAAGATTGCAGACTTGAATTTAAACTCATTCCGCAAAAAGAAGTTGAATTTCACGATTTTCTGCAAGTAAATATATCTACAATTTTATTGATGAGACCGGTTTATGAAGACTAAAACATATGTAATTACAGGCGCCTCATCCGGAATCGGGAAAGAACTGGTAGAAATATTGTCAAAAGAGAACATTGTTTTTGCTGGATTCCGGAATAAAGAACAAGAAGCAGGCTTGAGAATAATTTCCCCTAATATTTATCCGTTTTATATTGATTACTCAAAACCAAATACTATAAAGTATGCTGCGGATTATATATCATCTAAAACGACCCATGTTGATACATTGATTAATGTAGCAGGTTGCGTTGTTGCAGGTCCCATTGAAGATATCAATATTGACGAACTCCGCCGACAATTTAACGTAAATGTATTCGGTCATATTGAATTAGCGCAAGGATTAATTCCTATTTTAAATGACGGAAAAATTATAAATGTTAGTTCTATGGCAAGCTTTGGAATATTTCCTTTTATATCTCCTTATTGTGCATCAAAAAGATGTTTAGATATGTTTTTTAATTCTTTCCTTATAGAAAATAAAAAGAATATTAAAGTTGTTTCAATAAAACCCGGAGTTATATCAACTCCGCTTTGGGGAAAATCTATCGCCGAAAATTCAAAATACTTTGATAATTATGGCGACTATTCTGCCGAGATGAAGTATATTATCGCTAATGCACAAAAGAACGCAAGAAACGGATTGCCGGCGAAAAAGGTAGTTAATGTTATATTAAAAGCAGATAAAGCTGTCAATCCAAAATTATCGTATACTGTTGGTTTTGACGCATTTCTTGCAAACTGGTTTTCAAAACTTCCGCTAAGCTTACAAAATAAAATAATTAAACTTGGAATGAAGTTAAAGTGCAAACTCTAAAGTAGCAACTACAAGTGTTTTTAAACACATGACAAAGTGGGACACATGACAATGTAGGCTTGCAATCATTCATTTATTACGATATAATACAAATAGACTAAGGTATTCTTAGAAATACATGGTCTGTCGTCGGCGGGGAATTCCTCGCCATTTTTAGTATATGGGTAAAGGATAGTAATGAGTGAGTTAGGTATATTTATTGATGAATCAGGTTTTTTTGAGAAAAATCATTCAATCAACATAAATACTCGTGACTTATATATAGTATCTTTTGTTTTCCATAATAAATCCTTATCAATTAATGAAGACATTAAAGCTTTTGAACAGTTTTTATCAGATAATAATTTTGAACCGAATTTGCCAATTCATACAATGCCGCTTATTCGCAGACAAAAACCTTATGTAGAATTTAAAAGGGAAAAAAGAAAGAAACTTTTTCACCATTTGTTTCAGTTTATGAGAAGGCTCAAAATTAAACATAAAACATTTGTTTGTGATAAAAAATATTGTCCGACAAAACAAGCTATTAAACAAAGTATTGAAACCTATATATCTCAAATGGTTACAGATAATTATGATTATTTCAACAAGTTTGATGAAATTGTTTTATATTATGATGAAGGTCAGGATTATCTAACTAAAATCTTACATAGCGCTTTTGCAAAGAATTTAAATAATTACCGTTTTAAAGAAAATGTTTGTCAGGAAGATTATAGATTACTACAATGTGCGGATATGGTTTGTTCCTTGGAACTAATTAAACAAAGAAAAGAAAATAATGAATATATAAAAGCGGTTGATGATTTCTTTAAATCAGTAAATAAGTTTTATAAGAACTATGGTAAAACTTATGAAGATTTAGAACTCTAATACATCACGGTTTAACGATACTTTCTATGTTAAATCTAGACAAGTGGAAAACTTAGAGATAAAAAGCCTAACTTGACGAATATGAATTAGCTGTAAAGGTATTTTACATGCATTTACACAAATGGTTTTAAACCTGTTTTTACAAATGTTTTTAAACCTTTACATTTACCCCCAATTTCGCTATAATTTTATTGGGACTTTGGGAGACGGAAAATCTTTTGTTTATGAGATATTTAAGGAATTTTATATTTATACTGGCCGCTTATTGTTTTATGTTTCTTTCTTTAAATGCATCTGCTGAACCATTTAAAGTTACTTCTTTATTTTATGATGATTCATCATCACTTGTATACATTAATACAGAAGAAAATAACGCAGAAACAAATGTTCCAATCAAATATGTAAGATTAGAAAATCCTAACAGAATTTATTTCGATATAGAAAATGCTGTTCTTGTCGGTTCAAAACAACAATTAGTTTTTGAAAAGAGCAATATAAAGGAAATCCGATTGGCTCAGTTTTCAACAAATCCTTATGTTGTAAGAGTAGTTATATCTTTTGAAGAAGGATTTAATACTTCAAATATAAAATTGGTTAATGTCAAAGGGAATATAATAGTAAGAACGCAAAATCCTACATTAATGAATGACTATTTTAACAATATATACGATGAAAGTCCCTATGATGCAAAATATTCCGGAATAACAGTAAATTCCCAAGTTATACAAAAAACATATGTTAAACCTGCACAAACTCAACCAAACAAAAATACTGTTGAGGTTATGGACGATATTTATAAGGCATTTGCAAATTCTACACTCAATAATTCTGACGGAAAAACTTACGATTCAATAATATCTATAGATGTTTCCTCAGATTTAAAGCTTAGGACAAAATATTTTATTAACGGATATTATTTAAAAAATGGCGGTTTATTAGTCAACGGTTTTGGTCAAATGACTGTTGGCAAAGTTTTTATGCTGGATTCGCCCAAAAGGATTGTTATTGATTTACCAAATACTTATGTTGACAAAAAAATACGTAACAAAGATTTATTATTATGTCCGGATAAAAGCTGCAAAGATACTGCTAAAATAGGACAATTCGAGTATAACAAGGCAAGAATAGTTGTTACAACAGACGAACCTGAAAAATATATACCAATATATTCTCCTGATGCACAGTCTATGCTTTTAATTCACTCTCAAAAACTTAATCATCCGGCATTAGCAAGTTCCGTTTCTAATATCCAAAAAGCCTACACAAAAAAAATTACCAGCAAGGCAGGAGAGTTAATCTTAGCTTTTACTTCACCGGTTGTACACTCTATCGTTAGAAATGATAACTCAATAACTGTTTATTTATTTAACGTGAAAAGTTACAACGAACATGAGATTATTAAATCTCTAAGCGGAACTCAATTTCGCTCATTATCGCTTTCCCTGCTGCCTCAAATTGGTGTGAAAGCTGAAATGAAAATAAATAAAGATGATATCGTTCAAATAGCGCAAGGAGCTGACGGAAAAGCTTTAAAGTTCACAATAACTTCACAGAAAGAAATAAAAGCAGAAGAACAAGCTAACTCAGAAACAGATATAAAACCGGTAAGAATTCCAATCAAGAAAAAAGTAGTTCTGGACCCTGGACATGGTGGAACAGATTATGGTGCGATAAGAGATGGGATTAATGAAAAAGACTTGACACTTGATATGACTCAACGTGTTGCATCAATACTTAAGTCTAAAGGATATAAAGCAGTTTTAACAAGAACCGAAGATACATACTTAGATTTACAAGAAAGATGCGATTTTACGGACACCGAAAATCCTGAGATTTTTGTAAGTATTCATGTTAATTCTGCTGTAGCAAAGGATCCGTATGGTATTGAAACTCACTACTATCACGAAAACAGTAAAGAATTAGCAGAAATAATTCAAAAACATTTAGCCAAAAATATTAATACTAAAAATAGAGGTATTTTAAAATCTAAATTTTATGTAATTAATCATACCGAAGTTCCGGCAGTACTTGTTGAAACAGGATTCTTATCAAATGCAAATGAAAGAGCTGAACTTATTACGGATAAGCGCAAACAAGCAACTGCAAAAGCCATAGCAGACGGCATAATCGAATACTTAAAAAATAAAAAATAATTGTTTTAAATTTTACTCATTATAAAATCGATACGCACTCATACCGGCTTTAATAATTAAAAATGTATATTATTTTTCTATTTTTTCTTTTAATTCTTGGACTTCATACTTAAGTCTATTGAGTTCGCAAGTTATTGGATCCGGAATTCTATTATGCATAAGAACACCATCATTATTCATAACTTTTTGTTGAACGACTCTTCCCGGAATACCTACTACTGTACTATTAGGCGGCACATCATCAATTACAACTGAACCGGCACCGATTCTAACGTTATCACCTATTGTAATATTCCCTAAAACTTTTGCTCCGGCTCCTATTATAACATTATTTCCGATGGTAGGGTGACGTTTTCCGTGTTCATTTCCTGTTCCACCTAAAGTTACTTGCTGATAAATAAGTACATCATCACCTATAATAGCTGTTTCTCCGATTACAACCCCCTCGCCGTGGTCAATAAAAAACCTGTTTCCGATTCTTGCTTTCGGATGAATTTCAATACCGGTAATAATTCTTGTTAAATAAGATATATATCGCGGTAAAAACGGAACTTTCCAATAAGCAAGTTTATGCGCAATTCTATGCAACAACAAAGCTTGAAATCCCGGATAACAAAATATTACCTCAGCAAGATTATTTGCAGCGGGATCTTTTTCGTATATAACTTTGATATCCTCTTTTATTTTATTTAAAGCACGTCCTAACATATACGACTATTATACCAAATGACGTTTTTTGTTCAATAACCAAATGGAGATAGTAATACAACAAATATTAAACATTGACGGTATTTTATCTTAACAAATCAAATAAAGATTAATACTACGATTGATTTTGCTTATTTTTTCTCAACCTTTTTTTCACTTTTTGTAATAATTAATCTATCATTATCCATCGTGTATTTAACCATATCCGTTTCTGGATTTACATCGAGAAAACTAAGTATAGTAGCATTAATGCTTAATGCCCAGCCGTTACCATTTCTCATTAATTTTCTATCAAAAGCCATAACATTTAACCCTACATTATCATTGACAATATAATACTTTTTGTATAATATAATTTCTAGTCTTACAAAGTAATATTAAATGTATGTACAGGAGAATTTATGTCAAAAATGTTTAAATTATTAGAAAATCAATTAGATATGCTTTATAGTTGTTATAATGGCGCTCACAAAACTGCAATAAGCGCAAAAGGTATTGCAGAATATATTTAGATTATGATGAAAAATTTAAGTATACTATAGAAGAAATAAACTTAACAAAAAAATTTTCAGAAAAAATTGATGATTTCATTATAAGATTAGAAACAGACGGTGATAATATTAAAAACATGAAATCTAAAATCTTAAACTTGTATTAAATAATTCTTTTGCACTATATTTTAAAAGAGGATATCAACACTTATTGATACCCTCTTTTTACTTTAATATTTTAACCTACACTATTTTCTCAAGAAGTCCGGAATCTGGATATTTGAGAAATCTGACATTGTAGGAGCTTTCGGTTGTTGAGCATTACTGAATGCACCTGAGAAAAACTCTGCTGCGCTCAACGAACGACCTTCAGATTTTTCCATTGTAGGCATTTGAGATTTTAGTTCAAATCCTGTAGCTATAACCGTAATCTGGATTTCTCCTTGAATATTATCATCAACAACAGCTCCGATAATTACTCTTGCATCATCTAATACAGCATCATTAATGATATTTGTAGCATCAGTAACTTCGTGAAGTGTCATATCAGGTCCACCTGTGATATTAACAATAACACCACTTGCGCCATTAATAGAAGTTTCAAGAAGTTGAGAATTGATAGCAATCTTAGCTGCTTCAATTGCTCTACCTTCACCACTTCCACGTCCAATACCCATTAGGGCGGAACCGGATGCAGACATAACTGACTTAACATCAGCAAAGTCTACGTTTATTAATCCGGGTATTGTGATAATATCAGATATACCCTGAACACCTCTCATAAGAACTTCATCAACAACTATAAATGATTCAGTAAGAGATACTCTTCTATCTACTACATCAAGTAATTTATCATTCGGAATAACAATCAAAGCATCAACAGATTCTCTAAGTTTTTCCAGACCTTGTAAAGCTTGATTTTGTCTTCTTTTTCCTTCAAAAGAGAAAGGTTTTGTAACAACACCGATTGTTAAAATGCCTAAATCTTTTGCAATCTTAGCAACAATAGGAGCTGCACCGGTACCGGTTCCGCCGCCCATACCAGCTGTAACGAACACCATATCAGCACCTTCAATTGCTGATGTAATCTCTTGTTGAGCCTCTTCCGCTGCTTTTTCACCAACTTGAGGTTCACCGCCTGCGCCAAGACCATTTGTAAGCTTTGCGCCTAACTGAATTCTATTTTTACAAGTTGATGTATTTAAAATTTGTAAATCAGTATTCATTAACCAAAATTCAACACCGGTTAAACCATTTTTAATCATTCTGTTTACGGCATTACCGCCACCACCGCCGACACCGATGACCTTAATCTTTGCCGGACCGGCAGAAGGTACTGTTGACTGCATGTTATCAGATGATTGCACACTGGCAGGCTGATAAGCATCAATAGATGGTTGATAGCTATTTTCGTGTCCTTGTGCTGCATTTACATCTTTTCTTCCAAAAATATCTGGTCCTAAATTATCCACAATTGTTCCTCTTTTTCTTTCTTATACTATACTATTATAGTAACATACTATTTCAAAGAGAATCAAATGTAAAGTTTTTGTTAATTAAATTTAATTATTTGTTAATATAAATTTACATGGAGAGGGCGAGGGAATAATTAATAGGCATTAAAAGTGGAAAGTTGAATTCTTCAGTTGAAAGTTGAAAGTTGAAAATGGAAAATGGAAAATGGAAAATTTTATTTACCCCTCAAAAAGACAGGAACTTGTGTACTTGGCGCAATAACCTCCCCTTTTTCAATTCTACATGGGGAGGTCGTTGCCGTGTGTGAGCATAAGCGAACACTACGGAAACG
>CAJOOM010000105.1 GCA_905236775.1 Candidatus Gastranaerophilales bacterium | reverse complement strand
TCATGGCGAAAAATTATATTTCCCTTTTGGTCGTCTCTAATAAATTTTTTATTTTGTATTAATATTCTGATACAAGAAAAATCAATACCTTGCATTTCTTTTACATCAGAAATTGTTGGTGAAAAGTTTCTTGACGCAAGAAGGTTAATTGACATTTTAAATAGATTATCAATATATTCATGATATAAAAATGCAGAATTAGTTGAACAAATGTCTTCTATAATATTTTTCAGAAATTCAAACTGAATATTTTTAGATATTTCTATCAGATTAAGCTTTGAAATATTTTCTAATTGGTTAAAAAGTCCTATAAGATATGGATCATAATCAAGATTATATACAATATCATCTATTTGAATATCGGACAAACCAGTATGAACTGTTTTAAGAGCTTGCATAGCATTTGTTTTAGACATTTTACCAATAGATATGTAATTAGCATTTTTAAAATCATTATTTTCAAGATCGATAAGTTCTGACCATACAGGACAAATTATTTTATAGTTAAATATGCCATATAACTTATTTTTTTGTGAAAATGACATTATTGTTTTTAATGTTTTTTGTGGGTTTTGGGTTGAATTTATATCATCAATAACTATATATAGACAACCTAAATTGGAATTTATATCTTGTAAAGACTCAACACAATATTTTTTTATGATAATATCGATCGCATTTTCTATGCAATCACTTTCATTTAAATATTTTGGACTTAACCATAAAGCAAGTTCTTTTTTAGTTTGTAATTTTTTTAAAATTTGATAACAAATATTTGATTTACCACTTCCGGATATCCCACCAAGAATAGTTAATACATTTGAACATTCAAGAAAAGAATCTAATATTGTTGAAAATTCCTCTCTCTCTACACTTTTTTCAAGCTTTTCAATACTGTTTGATTGACTTAAACCATAATAGTATAAAGAATTCTCACAGATATTGTTTAATAAATCCATTGAGAGACGCTCTTGTGCTATACCAAAATACTTATTGCGTATATACTGTCCATCAGGATTATTATCTAATATTTGCACCCAAAACTCTTGCCAGTATATTTCAACCTGTACATTTTCAGCTTGTGCTTTTTTTCTAACTTCCTTGTCTATAGCATCATCTTTTCTTCTGTTACAAGCAAGGTATATTGTAAACTTATCATTTGGAAAATCTTTTTTGTCTGAATTGACCTTATTTATGGCTTTTATTAAATCGCCAAGAGGATTATTGTCTGTTTCATTTTCATTTAACCATTTATTTTTTAAGGATTTCAAATCAGTAATGGTATTTTCTATATATAAAAAATGAGATATATCATTCTCTTGCACAACACCAGATACATCTATGGGTGCCTTTATAGTTTTCCCTTGAACATTAATACCCATATTATTTAGACATAAGTATCTTTTATCATAGGCAATTAATAATTCCGTAACAAGTTGTTCAAAAAGTGCCGGATCCGTAATTTTTTCAATGTGATAATATGTATCTCGATTCAAAATTTTCCTTAGTTGACTAAATTATCAATAACATGAATATAATAACTCAAAAATATAGTTTTCACAGAAAATATGAGCAAAATTTGAATACTATTAAAACGTCTTTTAAACGGCATTTAAATGCCGTTTAAATTTTGCTAAATTCTCCAAAATTTCCGACTAAAATGTCAAAATCGGGATACTTTTTCTCAAAAAAGGTGAGTGTAAATAAACGTACTGGGGTTTATTTGGGACATTTGAATTGTAATTAATTTGCCTGTGTAGGCGAACACGTTTAGATTTTAGCGGTTTTATGTGAATTGACTGAAATTGGACGAAATGTCCTTTTTCTTTCTCTTTTTGTCCTCAGAATATCCGGTATAAATCCGAGCAAATCGCTAAAATTCAAACACATTCTATATTATAGCGATGACAAAATTAGGATACAAAAGTCCCTTTTGAAACGCCAAATTTTTAAGTCGGAACTTAGCCGGAAGTATTCATTACATTTGAAAAACAGTAAAATCAGTATGGGAAATACATTACAAAATAACAAAAATTTACCCCAAAATCTATCGCTTTCAGTCAAGTTTTGTATCATAAATACTTAATTTTTTGTTAATTTTTAAAGAGAATACATAACTCAAATGATATAATTTCACTATTAATAAAGACTGATGGGGGTGTAATGAAACTCAAGAATATAAAAATTGCAGATTATAAATCAATTAGTGAAATTGAAATTCCAATTTCTAAACGTAATAATAGTTATACAACTGTTCTTCTAGGGAAAAATGAAACTGGTAAAAGTAATATATTGGATGCGATGTCGTTTTTGCAACAATATAACGAAGAAGTGCCTGTAGATTTTTTGTCTATTAGAAATCAGCAAAACGAAGCTGATATTGTTTCAGTTTTTTATACTATGGAATCTGAAAATGCAAGTGCATATCGTAAGCACATATCATCAGCATTGAAAATTCCAGAAGATATTTTAAATAAGATTTCCGTTACAAGTGCAACAAAAGAAATATATTTGCAAGAAGATAACGAGCTTAATGAAGAATGGGTATTTACATTTAAGCCTCTTACATTAAGTAATAAATATTTTAATGAAAAAATAACAGAAGTACCTGGTAAAGTTGTTAATGGGATTCGACAGCCGCCTCAGAAGAAAAACAATATAGAAATAATATCTGCAATAGAATTAAAAAAGTTACCGGAAGATCAACAAGCTGAATTTAATCTATTAACAAAAGAAAAATTAGAAGAAATTTTAATCCCCGTACTAGAGAAATATTACAATAAGCATGAAATATCCATCTCAATATGGAAAACCAGTCCAAACTATTTAATACAGGATAGTATTTCCTTAAAAGATTTTGCACAAAAACCTAGCCAATATCCACCGTTAAAAAATATTTTTGCTTTATCTGGATATGAAACACAAGAAGAAATCAATGACAAAATTAATGAAATTGAAAAAAGTTCTAATTATAGAAGGCGACTACAACAACAGCTAGCAAAAGAAACAACAAATTATTTAAATAAAAAATGGCCAGAACACAAGATTATAATCGATGTTAGTATATCCGATGAACTTAATATTCATGTAAAGGTTCAGGATAAAGATGATCCAGATGCTTTTCATAATATGAGCGAAAGGAGTCAAGGATTCAAACATTTTGTATCTTTACTATTAAGCCTATCCATAAATAATAAAACTGGGAATTTAAAAAACAATTTAATATTGATTGATGAGCCAGAGGTGCATTTACATCCTTCTGGAGTAAGATATATGCTAAAAGAATTATTGGAAATTGGTAAAAATAACTATGTT
>CAJOOM010000104.1 GCA_905236775.1 Candidatus Gastranaerophilales bacterium | reverse complement strand
TTGAAAAAGTTCGAAAAATTTTTACATTAAGCGGAGACACTTGGCTTTGCTTCGTGGAGTTTTATTTACCCCTTTTTCGACTTTTTCAAACACTCCATATTTTAATTATAAATACAAACTCTTTGTGTAAGAGCTTGTATTTGTAGCTATTTCCCCCATAATAAAAAACCTTTACATTCATATTAAGATTATGCAAAGAAATCCGGTTTTAAGAAAAAATTGGTTTATAATAAAAATGCAGATAGGAAAAATGATTAAAGGAGAAAGATATGCAAACAGTAGAAGAAATTCTTAATAAGTTAGATACAGCAGATAACAATACAAAAAATCAAATTGAGAATATATTAGTAGACCAAGGTTCTAATGTTGTACCTGAGTTGATTAATCAAATACAAACAGTAAAAGGTGTAAAAAGAGGTGTAGCTGCAATGACACTTATTAGAATTGGCGAAGCTTCTGTTGAATATTTAAAAAAAGCTGCAAGCTGCAATAAAGATTTTGAATGGGTTGCAAAATATTTAATCTCTGAAATTCAAGGTGTAGCAGCATAAGATGTTTTAAATTATAAAAAAACCTCCTTTTAAAAGGAGGTTTTTTTGTTAGAATAAGATTATGTCAGAAAAAGTTAAAGTAACTCTCTATACAGATGGAGCATGCAGCGGGAACCCCGGGCCGGGCGGGTATGGTGCAATTCTTGTTTATGTGGACTCTAACGGAATCACGCACGAAAAAGAACTTTCTGCTGGTTTTAAGCATGTTACCAATAATCAAATGGAATTACTTGCAGTGATAATAGGTTTTGAATCTTTAAAGAAAGCAGCAGATGTTACAGTTGTTTCTGATAGTAAATATGTTTGTGAAGCTTTTAACAGTAATTGGATTGATGGCTGGGTGAAAAAGAATTGGAAAAATGTTAAAAATGAGGAATTGTGGAAACGTTTATTAAAAGCAATACATGGTCATGATGTTAAATTCAATTGGGTAAAAGGGCATGCCGGACATCCATATAATGAAAGATGTGATAAGTTAGCGGTAAATGCATATAAGCAGGATAATTTATTAGAACTTATTTAAGTTTGTAGCAAAAATAGATTTTTTTTAAAATATTGTTATAATAAAAATTATGAAAAGATTTGTTTTATGTATTATTATGTTTCTTTGTTTATTTGTACAAATTGCAAATGCTGAAGAAGATTCGGTATTAAGTGCAGGCATATCGATAAATGAAGTCCCTCAAATGTTATTTGGTAGTTGGAAAGTTTCTGCAAAATTAGATGATACAAACAGCTATAGAACTTTCAAACCAAAAAGTGCTGATATTTGGACATTAACAAGGGCTGGTAATTATATAACTTTAACAAACCCATTTTCTGGGGCAGAAGCAAAAATATCAGTAAAGACTGTAGAGGGTAATTTGATAATATTTTCAAAAGAATCTCCATATAATAATAAAGTCCTTACTGATACTGTTGCAATAAGACTTGATAAAAAAGAATTTTCCGGTATAAATACTATCTCACTAAAATCTTATTCAAATGTAGATGGTCACTTGATAAAATCTGAAGATGCCAGATATATAATACAAGGTGAAAAATTATCAGGTGAAGATGTATTGTAATGGTTTTAGAATAAGGGAAAGTATTTATGATATAATTATATTATGAGGATAAAAAGGTTAGGGCTTAGGAATTACAGGAATTGTGAAAATGTAGAACTCACTTTTCCATCAAAAAAAACTCTAATAATTGGGAAAAATGCTCAAGGGAAAACGAATATATTAGAGAGCATTTATTTTTTGTCAGATTTAAAAAGTCCAAGAACGTCAACCATATCTGATATGATTGAGTTTAATAAATCTCAATTTGAGATTAGTGCTGAGGTTGAAAAGCATGAAACAGAAATAGAATTAGACTATTTGTATAACTTGGATAAAAAAAGAGAATTAAAAGTAAATAAAGTAAAAACTACTCCAAAAGAATTTAAAACAGTAGTAAAAACAGTGCTTTTTTCTACAAAAGATTTACTTTTACTAAGAGGATGTCCTGAAGATAGGAGAAATTGGCTTGATAGAGCAATATCGCAGATTTATCCGGCTTATGATGAAAGACTTTCAAAGTATGATAAAATAAGGATTCAGAAAAATAATCTTTTAAAAAATGAAGTAATAGATGAAGCATTGTTTGATATATACAATGAACAGCTTGCAATTGCCGGTGCAAATATTATATATTTACGAAAAAAATTTTTAGGTGAAATCGAAAAAATTGCATCGAATAAACACTATAATATTAGTGCATCTGAGGAATTTAGTGCTAATTATACTTGCCCTAAATGTGAAGTAGAAGAGATTTTAGATTATTTAAAACAAGAACTGGCAGAACGAAGAAAAGAAGAATTTGCGCGCAGGCAATCGTGTGTTGGTCCTCATAGAGATGATATAGAGTTTAAGATTAACGGAAAAGATGCTACAAAGTTTGCATCTCAAGGTCAGCAAAGAACGCTTGTTCTTTCTTTAAAACTTTCAGAACTCGAAATTATAAAAGAAAAGACCGGATATTATCCGATTCTGCTGCTTGATGATGTTTTGGCGGAATTAGATGATAAAAGACAAAATTATTTGTTAAAATCAATTGATGAAAATACGCAAACAATAATAACATCTGTCGATACATTATTATTTGAAAAAGAATTTTTAAAAGATGTTACAATATATAATATAGAAAATGGTAAAATAAAAGTGGAATTAGACGAGGTGGAAATATGATACTTGTTACAGGTGGTGCTGGATATGTAGGAAGTCATACAGTAATGGCTCTTTTGGAATGTGGAAAAGAAGTTATTGTTTTTGATAGTCTTGAATTAGGACATATGGAAATCATTGACGCATTAAAAAAACTTGGAAATTTAAAATTTGTAAAGGGCAATTTAAAAACTCTAGATGATATTCGCGGTGTATTTTTGTCTAACAAGAATATAGAGGCTGTTATTCACTTCGCAGCATACTCAAGAGTTGAAGAGAGTGTAAAAAATCCACAAAAATATTATTACAATAATGTATATGGAACACTAAATCTTTTAAATGCAATGCTGGAATTCGGAGTAAACAAGATTGTATTTTCTTCTACTGCAGCTACATATGGAGAGCCTGTTTATACTCCAATTGATGAAAAACATCCTCAACAACCGATTAACCCATATGGTATGTCAAAATTAATGGTTGAAAAAATTATGGATGATTATGACAAAGCATATGGTCTTAAATCAGTAAGGCTCAGGTATTTTAACGTAGCAGGTGCGGATTCTTCGGCTAGAATTGGAGAATGGCACGATGAAGAAACACATTTAATCCCGAACATATTAAAAGCAACATCAGATAAAACTTTTAAAATGTTTGGAACAGATTATAATACTGTGGATGGGACTTGTGTTAGAGATTATATTAATGTGGAAGATCTCGCGAATGCTCACATAAAAGCTCTAGATTATTTGAATAAAGGCGGAGAAACTAATTATTTTAATCTTGGAACAAAAAGTGGAAACAGTGTTAAAGAAGTTTTTGCAGCATGTGAAAAAGTAAAGGGTGCGCATATACCGTTGGACGTTTGCGCTAGACGTGCAGGCGATCCCGCAATACTGGTTGCTGATAATTCCAGAGCAAAAGAAGTTCTTAACTGGAATCCTAAAAATGATTTAAATTATAGCATTAATACCGCTTACGAGTGGGAAAAGGTGTTAGAAACTATGGTTTAAACAGTGTTTCTTCTACTAATCCGCATATAAGATGTCCAATCATTATATGAGACTCTTGTACAATAGGAGTAGAATCTGACGGAACATGTATAATGTAATCACAGAATTTATCCATATCACAGGTTTTCATTCCTGTAAATCCCACTGTTATAATACCGTGTTTTTTTGCTGCATCTAAGGCATTAACTATATTTGCAGAGTTTCCGCTTGTAGAGATTGCAATAAAAACATCTCCCTTTTTCCCCAGTGATTCTAATTGCCTTGCAAAACAGTGTTCGTAACCGAAATCATTACTAATTGCAGTTATAACAGATGTATTAGTGACGAGTGATGTTGCACTTAGACCTTTCCTATCTAAATAGAATTTTGCTACGAATTCTCCTGCAATATGTTGGGCATCACCTGCGCTACCTCCATTTCCCGCTGTAAATAATTGCCCTCCATTTTTATATGAATTTACAATTGCAAGAGAAATGTCTTTTATTGATTTAATTATAAGTTCATTGTTTAAAATATTTTTTTTAGTCTCAATTGATTCTAAAATATAGGATTTTATGTCCATTTAATTCTCCTAGAAGCAGATTTAACACAAATAAATTATCACATGCTAATTTTTTTTCATCAATATAAAAACTTGTTTGATTTAATATTTTATGTAAAATAAAGATTATGGAAAAAACATTTTTAATAGGATTCTGGGGCTATCCTCATCCGGACGAGATAGAAACAGCAAAGAAAAAATATCCTAATGCGGAATGGGTTGATTTGGATATCGATTTTGGTCATCCAAAAACAAATATTTTACCTGAAGCATATTGTAAAATCATAAGAAATATTATAGATAATTCAATGTATCTAAAACCGGATTTGATACTTGCTCCAATTGGGAAAGATAAATGTGACAGCGGGTGGTTTGCTTCAAAAATCTTATCTGATATGGGATTTAAGGTGATTCAAACAATATTTGAAACACTTGAACCAAAGAATGAAATTAAAATTTGTAAAAGTCGTATTCCTTTATATGAAAAAATAACGATGATTACTAATAATATAATAAAACCGCTTCCTCATATACTGCCGCCTTCTATAGTACCAGATAGGGAGCAAAATACATCTTCAAATCCGGATTTTACACCAGGTTTTTGGGGAGTTCCGCCGAATGATTTAAGTATACTTAAATTATTTCCGGATACAACTCATGTATATGGATGGACAAGGTGTGTAGAAGCAGGAACTCCGGCTGATATAGATTTGGAAATGTATGTTAACCCAAATGTTCCGACAGTTTTTTATTCACAGGCTTTTTGTTCAAAAGCTCAACTTGCTAAATATTTGGCAGATAAATATAATGGCTTGTATATTGATATAAATGATTATGCAACTACATCAATAAAAGCAAAAATTGAAGCTTTTCTAAAATTAAATTAAATAATATGTACTTTTTTAAATTTGAACTTAAATTGAATTGTTTACGTATTCCTATTCTGATAATGAGAGCTATTTGCACGAAAACTACAATGACGGGAGAGGGTTTTTTGAATGGAAAGTGGTTTTTTATAAGCCAATAAGGCAATAAGGGAATGGAAAGTGGAAAGTGGAAAGTGGAAAATGGCTTTAAAGCAATCCAGCTTTTTATTAACTTTTATTTTTAATCAAAATAATCCTGCTGACCTGTTACTGATTTTTTGCAATATTTACAATTTGCAAACTAAACAAATGATGGCATTACAAACTTTTCAACAGCTTTTACAAATCCGTCATTTTGTACAGTATCTGTTAAATAATCAGCCACTGCTTTCAAATCTTCTGTTGCATTGCCCATTGCAACTTTTATTCCTCCTGCTTTTAAAAGCTCAATATCGTTGTTATGGTCGCCTATTGTTAAAATCTCATCATCTTTTAGATTCCAATATCTTTGCAAAAATTTAACCGCATGATATTTTGAAGCTTTAGGATTAGAAAATTCTAAGAAATTCGCGGTCGATTTTACTATATATAATTCCGGAAAAATTTTTGGTAATTCTTTTTCGTACTTATCAATTCTGTTTGCGTCATTATAATCAATTGCAAGAATCTTGTTTACTTTTGTTTTTTCAATTTTTTCAAATAATCTTACCGTAAAATCTACATTTTGTCTTTTACTATATCTTTCAATCTCATAATCGTCAGATTCGGAATACAAAATGTCATTGTTATACAAATTTATATGAATCTTTTCCGTTTTAGCCCAGTCAATAATCTTATTTGCTTGAGACTCAGATAAATATTCTTCATACAATATTTTTCCGTTTTCACAAACAAGCCCACCTTGATATGATACAACAGGAGTGTCTAAATCTAATTCCTTAGCAATTTGTAATGCCGCTTTATGCATTCTCCCTGTTACTAAAACAACCTTTATACCATTGCCCTTAAGTGCGTGTATGCAATCTTTTACGCCTTTTGAAAATTCACATTCCGGAATCAAAATAGTTCCATCTATATCAGTAGCTATCATTTTAATCATACTTATAGTCTATCACAAACTAAGCATAATTTAAATTTACTGAATGTTGGTATATAGTGTTGAGTGAAAGTCCGGAGACATACTATCATTTTGAGCTTTAGTTTTACCAAATATGAAATGTTGAAGAACATTATCTTCGGTAAAAACATCTTCTCCAAATATAAACTTTGAAGTATCATTATTTGTTGTATACAAATCGTCGTCATTTTGTTCTAAAACAACATCACCATTCATTTGCATTATAAAATCAAACGAAGAAGTCATCGGCAATAAATGCGATGATGCCAATACTTCACAAGGCATAATTGCAAAACAAAATAATAAGATTGGAAATGTAAGTTTAAATATTCTCTCTCTACTCATATCCTAATTCTATCACATTTATATAAATTTTTATAGATTTTTAAATATAAATTTTACATTTTGTAATATTTTGTCCTATAAAATTATTGTATGTTTATTCTTGGTATAATAAGCACTGGGAGAATATGCAATGTTTTATTTTGATGAACTTTACGGACATAAAATTTTAAGGAGCGATACCTTAAAAGAAATTGATGCTTTTTTTACAACAAGAGATAACTTTAACCCTTTGGAATATAACTTTGCCAGTAGAGTTATATCTCCAACACAAACTCATAGTGATCATATCAAAACAGTTAATGATAATAACGAATATCCAGATACTGACGGATTAATTTTATCCGAACCGGATACTGCTATCTATTTAAGGTTTGCAGATTGTGTACCTATAATATTTTATGATCAGATTCATTGTGTAGCTGCTATTGCCCATGCCGGTTGGCGTGGAACTGCTGCAAAAATTGCTGTGAAAACGGTAGCCAAGATGTGTTTAAATTTTAGTACTAAGCCTGAAGATGTTATTGTATTAATCGGTCCTGCAATTTCAAAGTGCTGCTATGAAGTCTCTGAGGAAGTTAAAGATGTATTATTGAATACTGTCAAAGACACAACCGGATTATATATAGGCAGAAATATAGATTTGAAACAAATAAATGCAAAACAATTGCAAGAAATAGGGGTTTCTAAAATAGATATTTGTCCGTATTGTACATCTTGTAATAATGATTTATTTTATTCGTACAGGAAAGAAAATGGAACAAAAGAAAGACATCTTGCTGTGGTAAAGTTGGATAATATAAAAGATAAATAAAGTATTATTATAAACATAAAATTTACCAGTTTGTTTTTCCGCACCATCGTATTCTTGTATTGTAAATAATTATTAATATTATGTACAAACACGCATTCAAATGTTATATAATATAGATATATGTATATTGTTAAAAATTTAAAGGATTACCAATTATCCCATAAGCAAAGGATTTTTGCAGGATATTTAAAAGATAATGTAGATTCTCTTGTATGTTATGAAAAAATAACAAACAAGGATGCTATGAGGGCTTACTTTGCTCCTACAAATGATTTTATTGAATATTGCACGGCAATAGCAGAACCGGCAGAACTATTGGCTCGTGCTTTTGCAAGTTAAATAATTTTACAAAACTATTCGTATATGTTATTCTCTTAATAGGGAGAATGGCTATGAAGAAGTTTTTGGCAATTTTATTTGTTTTAATTTTGAATATGTCCTTTGCTGTTGCTAAAGAAAAAAATTATTCAATAAATTTTAATGGTGAAAAATTTAATTTGCTTTATAGTACCAAAGATAAAGATTTCGGCGGATACTTGAATGAATATTATAAACACGGAGAAACATATAATATATGGTCAGAATTGGTTGCTGTTCATCATTTTCCAAATGCTTACTCTCCTATAGATAGAATTAGAGATTTTAAGGATTATTTATCCGCCATGAAAATTCCGTCATCATTGACTTTTGATGATAAGCGAAATACGGCATTAATCGATTTTATTGTAATAAAAGATAATAATATGCCTATAGTATTAGAATTTAATATATTTAAGTATGAAAAATCTAAAAAATGCGGTTCTATAGCTATTCAATATGCTAAGAGGTATTCTGCTACTACGACTATGCAGATTGAAGAAATTAAGAAAGATTTTGAAAAAAATCGAATGAAACTTATTAAAAAAGTCGAAAAATTTGAGATTCCTACTTTAGTAACTACAGATATCGATAAGTGTATAAGTGCGTTAGATGTTAAAGGAACTTCTGATGATAATAAATTGGTTGAAGAAAATAATATTCAAAAATCAGAAACTAATGCTGATAATGCAGAAATTGTAAAACCGGAAATTGAAGAAGTTGAAAAGCAAGAGAATAAAACTGCTGCTATAGATGTGAATGAAACAGAAAACAAAAATGATACCTCGGATTTAGTTATAAATTCGGAAAGTGCAAATGATGAAAATGTTGAGAATAGTGAAAATAAAGAAATTAAAGAAATTAAAGATGAAACTGATAGTTTAGTTATTAATACTGATACCAAAATCGATGAGAATGAAACTGAAAGTGCTGAGCCTTCAAAAGATAACGAATTATCAGAGTACATTGACTTAACGGAATCTGAAGTGCAAGAAGTTGTTCAAAAGCAAGAGGCAAACGAAGAAGATGTAATAAAAGCTAAAGACAACGAAAAAGACAAAGAAACAATAGTTATTGATAAAGAAGAAAAATCAACAGAAATTGAACCTGATTTGTCTGATAATGCTAACATTAAAAAGGCAGACGATACCGGAAAGCAAGATAATGTTACACAAGCTATCGATACTGAGTCCGAAAAACGTGCAGAGTCTGATTCTAAAAATGTAAGTAAGAACAATGAAGAAAAAGAAGTCAGTTACAAAATTGTAAATGATAAAAAAGGATTAATATCTCAGCCAAGAACAAAAGCTGAAATAAAAGCAGTAGTTAAACAAAAAAGACTTGAAGCAAAAAAAAGAAAAAAACAATTAAAAATGCAAGCTAAGTTGGATAAAAAGACATATGAAATATCTAATACAAATAGAGATTTAATTGCTAAACCGAGAAGTAAAAAAGAACTAAAACAACAAACAAAATTAAGAAAAAAACAAGCTAAAAAAAGGGTAAAACAAGCAGAATCAAAACTTAATGATTAACAAAATCTTTACAAAAGTAACATATTTGCCATGCCAGACTAAATTTGTTAAGCTATGATTGGGATGAGATTATATTCCTGTATGATTAGGGAATTTAATGATGAGAAAATTAAAAATAATAATTTTAAGCATATTTTTTATGTTAGCAGGATGTTTTTTGCAAGCAGACGCAGCAATGACATTTCCAAATATAAATATAGGAATGCAAACTGTAAATACTCCGCAGGATTTTACTAATGGCTTACAAATTCTTATATGGTTAACAATATTAACACTTGCGCCAAGTATTTTTATTATGGCAACAAGTTTTATACGAATAGTCGTAGTATTGTCTCTAACGCGTCAAGCATTAGGAGCGGGTAATTTGCCTCCAAATCAGGTAATAACAAGTTTAGCGTTGATATTAACATTTTTTATAATGGCGCCAACGTTTAATCAAATTAATGAAACAGCGCTGCAACCATATATAAAAAATGAGATAACACAACAAGCTGCTCTTGATAGAGGTGTCATTCCGATAAGAAAATTTATGTTTAAGCAAACTCATGAAAAGGAACTTGCATTATTTGTAAGAATGGCAAAAATTGAAAAGCCAAAAACTAAAGATGATGTTCCAATGTATGTATTGCTTCCGTCTTTTATACTTAGTGAGTTGAAAACAGCATTTACGATTGGTTTTGTTGTATATTTACCATTTTTAGTTATAGATATAGTTGTTTCGTCTGTACTTGTATCTATGGGTATGATGTTTTTGCCTCCGACGATGATAGCTTTACCGTTTAAGCTAATAATGTTTGTAATGGTAGATGGCTGGTATTTAGTAGTAAAATCGCTTGTTGAAAGCTTTGTTACATAGTAAAAATTGATATAAAAACTTAGTTGTTGATAACGAGGAGAAAAATGAATCAAGATATAGTAATAACTCTTTTACAAAAAATGTTTATATTAACATTAGAGATATCTGTTCCAATACTTTTGGTGGGTGTTGTGTTAGGTTTAATAGTAAGTATTTTTCAGACAGTGACACAAATACAAGAATCAACATTGACATTTGTTCCTAAGATTGTTGGATGTGTCGTTTTATTGATTTTTTTATTACCGTGGATGTTTAGTGTTGTAATAACAACGACAAATGAATTTTTTGACATGATTCCACAGTTAATTGGCGGTGCATAATGTTTAATTTGGATATTTTATTTTCCACGAGCAATGTACTTTTGTTTATGGCAATACTGACAAGAATTGGCGGAATGTTTGCTTCAGCGCCGCTTTTTTCTACATATCCGATACCAATGCAGGCAAAAGTTTGGCTCGCAGCATTAATTGCGTTTATTTTATTTCCTATAGTACAGTATAATACGCAATTTATTGCACCGAATTCAGTTCCTTCTTTGACAGTTATTTTATTTAAAGAATTTATAATAGGTTATGCAATGGGATTTTGTGCAAATATTATATTTGCCGGTATAGAACTCGGTGTAAACATGTTTGCAATACAAATGGGATTATCTGCCTCTCAAGCATTAAATCCGTCATCGGGTGGAGCTTCTCCTATTATTACCCAAGCATACACGTATCTTGCCAGTATGATTTTTATAATTATAGGGGCCCATCAGTGGTTGTTTTCAGCATTATATAACAGTTTTAAATCAATGCCGATTGGCTTTACATTTACTTTTTCACCGGAGATTGTTGGAAGTATTATTACATTTACAGGTCAAATGTTTAATATAAGTTTAAGCATTGCACTTCCTATTTTTGGAGTTTTGTTTATAACGGATGTATTGCTTGGTTTTACGTCAAAAATGATGCCGCAAATGAATATATTTATGGTATCGATGCCACTAAAAATTTATCTTGGCTTGCTTTTATCGCTTATATTCATGCGTCCAATGGCAGAATACATAGCCGTTCTAATAGAACGTTTTCTGACGCAAATAGCACAAGTATTTTAAACCTAAAATTTAAAAATTACAATTTCCAGCTATTTAAGTATTCTTCTTGAGCCGGAGTAAGTGTGTCTATTTCAATTCCCATTGTTTTAAGTTTAAGTTCTGCAATGCTTTTATCAACACTTTCCGGTAATGTATGAAGTTTTTTTGCTAATTTACCTTGATTTTTTACTATATATTCCATACCTAATGCTTGATTTGCAAAACTCATATCCATAACGGAAGCAGGATGTCCTTCTGCTGCACCAAGATTCACAAGTCTGCCTTCTGCAAGAACATATATTGATTTTCCGTTATTTAGTTTGTACTCATCTAAATAAGGTCTGATTCTTTTAATTTCGGTAGTAAATTCTTTTAATCCGTTTACATTAACTTCCCAATCAAAATGTCCTGCATTAGCAACCATAGCACCATCTTTCATTGTTAATAAATGCTTAACATCAACAACGTGTTTATCTCCGGTTACTGTTAAGAATATATCTCCCTCTAAAGCTGCTTTAGATATAGGCATTACCCTATAACCTTCCATTGCAGCTTCAAGTGCTTTTAAAGGATCAACTTCACATACAATAACATTTGCTCCCAGTGCTTTTGCCCTTAAGGCGCAACCTTTACCGCACCATCCATAACCTGATATAACAACAGTTTTGCCTGCTATAAGAATGTTTGCAGCACGCATAATACCATCCATTGCGCTTTGTCCTGTTCCATAACGATTGTCATACAAATGTTTTGTTAAACTTGTATTAACTCCAACCGCCGGAAATTTTAGCATTCCTTCTTTTTCCATAGCTTGAAGTCTTATAATACCGGTAGTTGTTTCTTCTGTAGAACCAATTACTTTATCTGCAAGCCCTGGATACTCTGCATGCAACATAGAAACTAAATCACATCCATCTTCTATGATTAATTGAGGTTGATGATTGATTGCTTCTCTAATGTGTGACTTGTATTGTTCTATAGTTTCACCAGCAATTGCAAAAACGGGTATATTATAATATTTAACCAGTGCAGCTGCAACATCATCTTGTGTAGAAAGAGGATTTGATGCAACTAAAATTGTATCTGCACCACCTGCTTGCATAGTTATACATAAAGCAGCTGTTTCTTTTGTAACATGAGAACAAGCTGCCAAGCGTATTCCTGCAAAAGGCTTTTCCTCAATAAATCTTTTTTTGATTTGTTCTAATACAGGCATATCTTTCATTGCCCATTGAATATTATTTAAACCTTGTTCTGCTAAATTTATATCTTTAATATCGCATTTTATTTGTGTCATAGTCATAATATACCTTCCTTATTAACTAACGTTGCAACACTCACTTTATATATTCTATCACTAACATTTACAATAGCCCATCTTAGAGGATGAATGTTGCGTTTTGTTAATTCTTTTTCTATATATTCGGTAGTAACTTGCTCATTACTGTCTATTTCTACCAATTTTGAAATGATTTGCATAAGACAAGAATAACACAAATAAAGTTCTCATTAAAACTTTTAGAAACTTTTTATATAAAAACTTTTGTATTTTTCTATAAAAGCTAAGAGGAAATTTTAGTATAAATACTTATTATGCCTTTATTTTACTAATATCAAGAATTATAGGTTTTTCTTTCGGAGATTGTTTTGCGACTGTTTCTGCAAATTCAAAAATGTATTCTCTATCTAAACCAACTTTCTCGAATTTACCTGTATTATAAAGTTCAATTATTCGATCAATATACATTTGGCAAGTCTTATAGGTTTCTGGGTGTTTCCTCACAAAATCAGCAAATGGTTCGTTTGAACGTCCTGCATTAATACCTATAGCGCTTAAACCATAATTTCTTCTGTGATTTTTTCCTGCTACATCATTTTTTATTTTTTTCTTCTTTTTATTTTTGTTTGCAGATTTGTTTGCTTCAATTTCTTCTAATTCTTCTTTTGTAAGCCTTTTAACCTTTGCGTCTATGTGTTCTATAGACACAAGTGAATCTTTCATTAAATAGAATCCGATTTTGCTAGGAGAGTCATTTACATGTTTAACCATAAATGCAGAAACATCTTGTTTGGAAGTAGGAAGTTCATGTGCGATTACAATTAATTTTGCGTGTAATTTTTTATCTTTCATAAACTTTAATACATTTTTTAAATCGTATATAAATTCTTTTCGCTTAAAAGGTTCTACAACAGGTAATCCGCATATTTTTGCGCTTGTACTTTTAAATATTTTTTTTATGTCTGTATTGTTTTTTATACTTGAATTCTCAAATATTTTCCTTAAATATTGTATATTTTGAATATTTTGTTTTAATACATTCGGTTGCATTTGATATTCCATTTTAGCTTTATTAGATTTAAACCCTCTTCCGAATTTTTTCTTTTCTTCAGCTTGAGGAATGAATATTCGTTTAGTTTCCCTTATTAAAAAATTAATGTCATGTGCTCCTTTATGGTTATTTTTGGTTTTTATCTGCTTTGCAGCTTGACTTAATTTATATATAAATTCATTTTCGCTGAAGTGTGTTACAACGGGGTCATTAGCAATTTTCTTTGATGTCATGCGCATTAAATCCATGAATTCATTATGAATATCACTTGGTAAGTCACATGCTTTTTCTATTAATCTTTCAAAAATAGGCTGTTGTTTACTTAACAATTCCTTTTGATGCTCTTGGAACTGTTGTTTTAAAATATCTTCGATAGTAACATCAGGTTGTTTTTTTTCTGCTTTTTCGAATATTTTGAAAATATTATGTTCTGTTTCAAGCATAGTATTTTCATACTTTTTTAAGATTGGAACAAGTTTTTTTAGAGGCAGCGCAAAAACTCCGTTTTCCATCATGCTTGATAATCTTGACCATGTCAGCATAAGCTTTCCCGTATACATATCAGGAATGCCATATTCTGCCAGTTTTCTTAGCGGTTCACCGCTTGCTTTGCTCGCAGTAAAACTAACGGTATCACATTTTAATGGTGCTAAATTATTACTGTTTAGTTGGACAGAAATTCTATTTTTTTGATACACATTTTGATTTTTATATAGTTGATTTGAGATAATTGAAAAGATTTTCATATTTATGTATATTAAAGCATATAAAAATTTTTTTTGCTTTCAATATTAAGAATGTATAACTAAATCCATTTTGATATCATGTTTTTCGGGGTAAACTGTTTCAATATAAAGTTCTTTAGGAATGCAGGCGATTTTTTTACCTCTAAAATCATTTAAAAATCTGTCGTAAAATCCGCCTCCATATCCCAAACGATAATTATTTCTATCTATTGCAAGTGCTGGAACAACTACCATATCTATGATAGTTTTATCACAAGCTTTACAAGTAGGTTCTTTTGTATGAAAACAAGATTCGCAAAGTTCATCGCCTTCTTGATACACACAACATTCTAACTCCTCACCTTTTATTCTTGGGAGATAAAACTGTTTTGTTTTATCTTTTAATATTGAAAGGAGATTGACTTCATTTTTTAACGGATGAAAAATCATTATATTTTTTGCTCTCTTGTATTCTTCTGTTTCTAAAAGTTTTTCCGACAAAATGATACTTATTTGCATAATATCAATTTCTTTACGTTTATTTATAGCCCATTTTCGTAATATTTTTTTATTCATCTTATTAAGTATTGTAACAAAATTAATACAGTAAAAGCAATTTCTATTTAACAAAAATTCTAATTTTATTAGTATAAGTATTAAAGGGTAATTATTCATGAAAATAACAAAATCATATATAGATATGTTAAGATACGTAAGTATAAGTGGAAAAAAATCTGTTACACAAACATCACTGCATATTCCATCCCCAAAAGCTAACTTAAAATATATAGGCAATTCTGAATGTAAGTCTGTTCCAATTGGTATGCCTAAAAAAAACAAAATGTATATCTTATGAAAACTGGGAGTATGTTCTTTTGCAAAGTGGCAAAACAAAAGATTCTGCGCTTGATTGCTGGCTTAATATAGTTACACCCAGATAAAATTTTAAACTATTGCACCATGTGAGGCATCACTTACAGTTCTTGAATATTTAGCCAAAAATCCGGTTGTTTTGACTTCAAACGGTTTTAATTTACCCCTGCGCTCTGCAAGAGTTTTTTCATCAACAAGTAAATCAAGTGTGCGGTTGTTGATGTCAATTTTGATTTTATCACCATCTTCAATAAGCGCAATAACACCGCCGTTTGCAGCTTCCGGACAAATATGACCGACACAAATTCCTCTTGTTCCGCCAGAAAACCTGCCATCAGTAATAAGAGCCGCTTTTGTTCCAAGCCCTTTTCCTACAAGGAGTGAAGTCGGTGCGAGCATTTCTCTCATTCCTGGACCGCCTTTTGGACCTTCGTAGCGGATTACAACAACATCTCCTTCTTTGATTTTGTCATTTTCCAAAGCTTCCATTGCTTCTTCTTCAGAATTAAAAGTTTTTGCCCTACCCTCAAACTCATAGCAACTTTCATCTACTGCTGAAATTTTAATAACTGAGCCTTCGGGTGAAATATTACCGTACAAAATTCCCAACCCAGGTTTTGTTGTAAACGGTTCTTTGTAGTCGTGTATTATTGATTTATCACAGTAAGCATCTTTAACTATTTCGCTTGTTTTTTGAAGAGAAACACCTTCAAGGTTCTTAAATTCCGGAACACTTTTTAATAATTCTTGTAATACTGCATTTACTCCTCCGGCATGGTGGAACTCGGTCATTGTAATGTTGTTTGATGGCTCAAGTTTCACAAATTGATGAATTTTATGTGAAAGTTCTTCAAAATCTTGTAGGCTTATGCCCCTCGCCCCTTGCGGGAGAGGGGGTAGGGGTGAGGGGGTATTATCACCAATTCCTGCTGCATTAGCGATAGCAAGTATATGCAAAAATGAATTTGTAGAGCCGCCCATTCCTAAATCTGCAATTATAGCATTTCTTAATGAATCTCTGTTTATTATATCTAAAGGGCATTTATTTTGTCTTACTAATTCAACAATCTGCATACCACTATCAAATGCAATTCTGCGCTTTTCAGAAGATACAGCCGCAGCAGTGGCACAGTGTGGTAAACTCATTCCCATAACTTCAGTTAAACAAGCCATAGTATTTGCGGTATACAAACCTTGACAAGCACCTGCTGAAGGACAAGATGCTTCTTCAAGTTCAATGAGTCTATCTTCAGTAATCTCACCATTCCTATATTTGCCTATCGCTTCAAAGGCTCCTTTAATCATAGTAAGCTTTTCGCATTTGCTTTCACCGTCCAGCATAGGACCTGCTGTAACTATAATTGTCGGAATATTAATTCTTGCTGCTGCAATAAGCATACCGGGAGTGATTTTATCGCAATTAGAAAGCAGTACCAGTCCGTCAAGCTGATGAGCATTTGCAACGGTTTCTACGCAATCTGCTATTAAATCACGTGAAGGAAGTGAATATCTCATGCCGGAATGTCCCATGGCAATTCCGTCACACACCGCAGGAACTCCAAATATAAAAGATTGTCCACCGCCTGTATGAATTCCTTTTTCAATTTGGCGCTCTAAATCTCTAAGGCCGATATGTCCCGGTACTAAATCGGAAAAAGAACTTGCAATTCCGATAAACGGTGAATTCATGTTCTTTTTTGAAACTCCTGTCGCCATTAAAAGACTTCTGTGCGGAGTCTTTGATATTCCTTTTTTTATATTATCACTGCGCATAATATTATCCTTATAAAATTTTTACTAAATCTTTTTCAATCATTTTGTAAAAAGAAACATCAATTCTAAAAAAGTCTGCAAAATTTACTACGTAAGGTAAATCAGACTTGTCAAAAAGAAATTTGATAATTTCAAGTTTATCATAAGAAAATTCAGAATTTCCTTTAATCAAAATATCTAAATCAGAAGACTTTTCAAAATTACCTTTTACCCTGGAACCGTAATAGTAAAACTCCGTATCTTGCTTGTATGGAGCAAGAATCGACTGAATTATTTTTTCTTCGTTTTCCGTAACTCCTTTAATCATAAAGAATCCCATTTATCCAATATGAATTTAACATCTTGCAAAAACTCCGGTATAATTTGAACCAATCTTCTTGCTTTTTGAAAATTATATTCATGAGCTGTGTTATTTCTTTGCGTGTTGTATTCTTTCCATCTTAACCAAGACTCTGCAAAACCGTAACTCTCCATATACCTAAAAATGTTATTCATCGTGAGTTCTTCTTCACGTTTATTGTATTGCAGCTTAAAGTATTTTTTCATTGTTTTCCAAGCTGTTTCATATGTATATTCAAAGCGCTTAATACAAGAATCAGCATAGATATCACATATATCCTTGTTATCATCGCCGGCAGAAAAAATATTGAATGCTTTAACCAGTGAAGAATAGGCATTTCTTAAAGACTCAATATCCAAATCTACACTAAAATCGTTATTATCACCCATATCCGTATTCTACAATAAATCCGCAATTCTGTAAACAAATATTAAGCAAACATTACGTTTATAACGAAATGTAAAGACGAATTTTGGGGGTTGACAAAGTGACTCAAATCCAGTCATAATGCCCTAATAGAATAGAAAAGAATATCAATTTGAGATTGCTTGCAATCGAAAATCAGATATTCAAGAGAGCGAATTTCCGTACGGACGAAGTCCGGATAGCGAAAGCCGAAACGAACAAGAGCTTTAGCACAGTGAGTGACAG
>CAJOOM010000103.1 GCA_905236775.1 Candidatus Gastranaerophilales bacterium | reverse complement strand
TAAACCAGCCGGAATTGTTTCCTTTTCCGTACATGGAAATATT
This sequence comes from Candidatus Gastranaerophilales bacterium, assembly GCA_905236775.1. GTDB lineage: Bacteria > Cyanobacteriota > Vampirovibrionia > Gastranaerophilales > Gastranaerophilaceae > CAG-196. The sequence goes on along the minus strand of CAJOOM010000103.1, from coordinate 3,974 downwards.
ATTATTGCTATCGATAGGATAAATATTCATACAACACTTCTTCCATGGATATAAAAACAATTTTTACTGAGAAATTGCCTAAAAGTTTACAATTTGTTACAATTATGCAATTTTTTGAGTAAAAAATACTTTATATACATGTAAGAGTTTTAAATAAGGGGAAAAGATATGTCAATTAGTTCTATTACAATGAAAACATTAAAAGTACTATTCAAAAGTCCGGCTAAAGATTCAAAAATCCGAGATGGATTACCGTTAGCTATAGGTCTCGGATATTCAGGCATCAATTTATATAAAGCTATGAATAATATAAAAAACAATAATGATCTGGAATCAAAAAAAGATACTATGGAAGCATACGTTGGTATGGCAATAGCAGCAGGCAGTATTTTCGGATTTGGAGGTGCTGCACTTGCAGGAGCCGGAATGAAAATACTTTGTGATAAAGCAAAAAAGAATCTTGTATAAAAATAGAACCGGCATGCTATTTTACGAACAAAGAATCGCAAATGTTTGTTTGCGGTACATAATCATATTCTTTCATCTCGACATCAGCCATTATTTTTGAACGTTTTTTACGGAAGAGCATGTCAATAAATGCTTCTAAACGCGTAATAAATCCGGCTTCTCCTGTTTGTTCGTCTATAGTTAAAACCAAAAGCGGTTTCCCAAATTCTTTAGCTTTGCGTGTAATTCTGTCAACCATTAATGAATCAGGTCCACAGCCAAAAGCATTAATAGAAATTATACCGTCGATTTTGTTATCTTTGAGATAATGTCCTGCAGTACCTGTCATTTCATTCTCATTTGCCCAATATTTCTTTTGACCCAAAGTAGCAATGCCTTCTGCCATTTGTTCTTCCGTCAATTGCAAAGATGTAAATACTTTTACATCCATTTTTTCAAGTTTGTCAAAAATTTTCATTGTTGCACGTTCATCGTACATGTTGTAACCGTGGGAAATCAATGCTACATTAATTGGAGCCTCTTTTTTATTTTCTTGCTCTTCGATAAAAACTTTTCCGCTTAAAGCATAGTGCATAGCTTTTTTATAGCTCATGCCGGAACGTGCCATAACTAAAAAATTGTTATAAACTTTCCAACCTTGTTTAGAGGCTTTTTTTATTTCATCGAAATTTACGATTCCAAAAGGTTTGACAGATTCTTTCAAGAAATCATATAAACCTTGGTTTTTCGCGGATTTATCTAAAGTCGGTTCAATAATATTGATATCAGCTTTTATTACATTTCTGACCAAATCAGGAAGTCCTCGGATTTTAGAACAGTTATAAATCTTTGGCGCAATTGATTGAAGTGATGGAACAAAAATATTTTTCACTCCTTTTGATATTAAGTTTATAATATGTCCCAAATATATTTTAATTGGTAGGCAAGTTTCAGTAACTACAAGTGCCGCACCATCTGACATAGTTTGTTTGGTTGTCGGATCTGAAAGTACTATTTTGATGCCTAATGCTGTAAAAAAACCGTACCAAAACGGATAGTTATTATAAAAAGACATTCCTCGCGGAATTCCTATTATTTTTTCATTTTCCATAAAAAACGCATTTCCTTATCTTGTACTAATAATAATGCTATACCAAACAACCATAAAAGTCACGAATTATTGTAATATTGTAAACTATGTAAATAAGTTAATTAAAAGAGGTCGTCCATGCTTTTTGGACAACCTCTTTATGATTTATTAACCTATTTATATCATTGTCTGGTAAAAAATTTACCCTTAGTTAATGCATTTACCCCTAGTTAATGCATTTACCCCTGTCTTCGTCGGTTACACCTTTCATTGTAAGGTTAATTCTGCCTTTATCATCGATTTTGATAACCTTAACGATTACTTCATCACCGATATTAACATGAGGTTCGATTGTCTCGATTCTTTCCTGGCAAATTTGAGATATGTGAACCATACCATCTTTACCGCCGCCTAATTCAACAAACGCACCGATTGGAATTATTCTTACAACTTTACCTTTTATAACCATACCGACTTCCGGTTTGAAGGTTAAATCGTTAATCATTTTCTTGGCGATTGCAGCGCCTTCTTGGTCGTTAGAAGTAATTGTAACAACACCGTTATCTTGGATATCGATTTCAGCACCTGACGCATCAATGATTGCTCTGATTTGTTTTCCACCAGGTCCTATAACTGTTCCAATGTCTTCTACAGGAATGTTCATAGTAGTAATTGCAGGAGCGAATGGTGATAAGTGGTCTGCCGGTTTAGTGATAACCTTTCTCATCTCGCCTAAGATATGAAGTCTGCCTTCTTTAGCTTGTGCTAAAGCGCGTCTAAGTGTATCATTTGCAATTCCTTTAGCTTTCATATCCATTTGAAGTGCTGTGATACCGTCGTCATTACCTGTAACTTTGAAGTCCATATCGCCTAAGAAGTCTTCAATACCTTGGATATCAGTAAGTACAACAGGTTCTCTGCCGGGCTCTGTTATCATACCCATTGCAACACCACCTATCATACATTTAACAGGAACACCTGCATTCATAAGAGCCATTGATGAACCGCAAGTTGAACCCATTGAAGTTGAACCGTTTGATTCAAGTACATCTGATGTTACACGGATTGTATAACCAAATTCTTCCTGTGATGGAAGAGCCGGAACATTAGCACGTTCTGCTAAATTACCGTGACCTACTTCTCTTCTTCCTGGGCCTCTTAGAGGTTTAACTTCACCAACTGAGAATCCGGGGAAGATGTATTTGTGCATATAAGTTTTTTCTGTTTCAGGGTCAACACCGTCAATTTCTTGTTTCATGCCGGGACCTGCAAGAGTAGCGACTGACAAGATTTGTGTTTGACCTCTTGTAAATACGGCTGAACCGTGAGCTCTAGGAATAACACCAACCTCGCACCAGATTGGGCGAACTTCGGTTGGTTTTCTTCCGTCAGCTCTAACGCCTTCATCAAGAATCATCGCACGCATAATATGTTTTTCTGCATTCTTGAATTCTTCCGCAACAAAGTCAATGCCTGTTTCTTCGATAATTTGTTTAATGTAGTGGTCATCTGGAAGAGCTTCAACTTTTTCTTTAACAAGTTTTTTAGCTTCTTCAAGTTTGTTTTGTCTATATTCTCTATCAAAGTGGTGATATGCATCAAAAATCATATCGTGAGCTGTTTCTTCAATAATTTTTGCAAGTTCTGATGTGTCATAAGGGTTAACAAATTCTTCTTTTACAACACCACAAGCACGAGCAAATTCTTCTTGAGCTTCACATTGTTTTCTAATCTCAACTTGAGCAAACTCAACTGCATTCATAATATCGTCTTCCGTAACAAACTTACATCCTGCCTCAACCATGATAACTGAATCATGAGTACCTGCTACAACGATATCAAGGTCAGATGCATCTGCTTGTTTGTGAGTTGGGTTAGCAATCATGTTGCCGTTTTCATCTTTTGAAACTCTAACTGCACCAATCGGACCTTCAAAAGGCGCACCTGATAACATTAAAGCACAAGATGCACCTAACATAGCCAAAGTGTCAGGTTGGTTTTCTTGGTCATAACTGAATAATTGAGCTACAATTTGTATGTCATTTCTGTATCCTTTTGGAAACAGTGGTCTGATTGGTCTGTCTATCAAACGTGATATAAGGATAGCTTTATCGCTAGCTTTACCTTCTGAACGGTTGTAACCGCCCGGTATACGTCCGATTGCAGACATTCTTTCTTCATAATCAATAAGTAAAGGGAAGAAGTCTATGCCGACTCTGGGTTCTTTACTAACACAGCAGTGAACAAACAACATTGTGTCACCGCATCTAACTGTAACACTTCCATTAGTTGAATTTGCATACTTACCTGTTTCAACGGTGACGGTCTTGCCGCCAATCTCTAACTGAAAACTTTTTGTTTCCGGTATTGTCATTTTTCCTTCTTTCTTCGGCTACTCGAAAGCCGAATGCTTCCATTTTGTTATACTATTTTTCAT
>CAJOOM010000102.1 GCA_905236775.1 Candidatus Gastranaerophilales bacterium | reverse complement strand
TCTGTGGAATAGAAGATCTTAATTTTGAGGGTATCGAATATAAACATATACCTTTGTGTGATTTTCGGAATTTGTGCCTTGATTTTATGCGATATATTTTTCTGTTCTGTTCCACTATACAATTAAATTTTGCTTAATTTTTAGTGACGGTTTAAGAACCGATTTTAAGGGTGTCTATATCGGGGGATATGGGGCTGGTATATTTAGAGATTTTTAGAATGGTTTATGCCGTTCTGAATAGCATATTTTGTTTATAATACCGTGACAGAAATGGACAATTAAAACCGCAAAATTAAGCGTAATCCTTGCAACTACACAATCCCCTTGACTTTCATACCCCGCAACGCTTGATTTTATGCGACTTCCGACAGCCTAAATGCCCATGATATAGGCATAGAAAAAGCGGACAGCAATATTCTCAAAATATCACTATCCGCTGTTTTCTCAATCCGCTTTGACAGACAACAAATATGTTTCCAACTTAATTATTTTGTTATTTGAGTAATTGGCAATTTTACTTAGAATATTGTGGCTATCAATCATGCGGATGGTAAATCAACAGAATATGTATACTCGATGAGATGTTATGGTTTTGGATAATTTGGCATAACCCCATCTTGCATTAGAGATTTGGATTGACTATATATCTTTTTTATGATTTATAAGTTATAATAATTATACTAACTTCTTTAACTCGTTATACAGCGATTTTAATTCATTATACAGTTTTCTATATATATACTCTCTTGAATTCAAAATTTCATCAATTTGTGAAACCGCAGTATTTATATATAATTTTGCATTATCATCTTTGCCAAACCGTTCTACATATCTAGAAGTGTGTCTTGCATATATTAGGACATGATAGTTGACTCTTGCATCTTTTTCTATACAATATTCAAGTGTATCAAATGACCTCTTGAGTAGAGCTTTTAATTGAGATTCTTCGGATGCGTTTGAACATTTAACACCTATGTTTTTTTCAAATAAAATTATTGCATGAGTATTTGCTATCGTGAAAATTTTGCCGCTGCAATCTGTATAAGCCTGATCAATCTGAATCCATGCCTCACTTATATCATGTTTTCGTTGTAGAAACAACGCATATTGGTGTTTCACATATGGGCTATTGTTCAAACTCATGATTTCGGTGTAAAAATCTATGCCTTCTTTTTTATTAAATGCCCTGTTGGTTATATCAGCATCATATGATTTCTTTTTAAAAATATCATATCTATAAATTATGCTTGGACTTACTTTTTCAACAAATTTCACTAAAACATTTTTTAAATCCTGTTTTGGTAAAAGCTTAATAGAAATTTCAGCAAACAATCGGCTTCTGATTGTGACATAATCTTGTTGTGCATCTAAATTTGAAAATTCATCTGATTCAATAATAACACTGTTCATTTTTTTTATGGCATATAATATATCCTCATAACTTTCTATTTTATCGGAAAAATAAAAATATAGCATATCCATAGATGTTAAGACACCACAATAACTGACATAATTAACAAGAGTGAATAATTCTAACAAATTTATTTTTAAATTATCATCATTAAACTCCTTTAAAATTGTAATATATTCTTTAATCCTATCACGAACCCTGTAGCTGTGATAGGCAAAAAAAACAATTTCCAATAGTGAAATGTTAGCGTTTTTCTTAATCAAATTCAACACATCTATGCTAGTCTTATTCATAGATTGACATATATTCTGAATATCTATTTCATTTAAGTCACTTATATCAATAATATCATCTGCGGATATATTTAGAAAACTTTTAATATATTCATAATTTATATTTCTTTCGGCAGTAACAATTTTTATATTGTTTTGCTTTTTTAAGATTTCAAATGCCTCAAGATTATTATACATATTATCAAAGAATATAGTGACTTCATTGTCATCCTTAACTAATTTACAGAGCTTTTTTGCCTCTGTAGGTAACATATTATTAAACCAAAATTTCCTGCCAGAAAATTCCTCACAAAAAGCCAACTGTAACAAAATTGTAGATTTACCACATCCAGGAATGCCTGTTATTAGTGTTAATTTACTAGATAAAACTTTGTTAAATATAGTTGTAAAATAAGATGTGCGTACAATATTAGAGGATAGAACATCTGATATTTGGGGTTCTGCTCCATGAAAAAAATCTGTTATAGGTCTTACAATTGAAGAATGTTTAAGCTCATTACATATAAAATTTCTTGGAAAAGTATTACGATATTTCCTATAAATATAGCTCGTATCTTCGTTTAAATTAACGAATGGGAAATGACTTATGTATTGTAAAAGAGCCTTAGTATCCGCAGCAATTACGCTAAAACCTTTATCATGGTATTCTTCCAAAAGTTCATCATAATATTCGTCTTCGGGATATAAGACAACCCATTTAGGCATATTAATTTTTTCTGGTTGTTTTGATGCACATAATAACTGTACAGTATTTCCATCAGATAAACTGGTCCCCCAGAATATACATGGTGCGGTAGATAATTTATGACTTACAACCCTAAACAGGTTATTATCGTGAATAAACAAGTCATTTAGTTCTTCATCGGAAAAAGTCAGTCTGTCAGTATAAGGATAAGTTACAGATCCATGTAACTTATACAGATTTATTAAATTATCTTTTTCAAGGAACCCGCTTATTTTTGCATCTGACAATTCATATTTTGCGCTATCTTCATCATATATCTTTTCAATAAGATTATCAATGTTTATAGAAAATATATTTTTTATTGGAAATTTATTTAGTAAGCTGTATTCTTCATCGTAATGTTTAACTTTGTAAGTATCTCGGAGAAAAGTGTTTAATTCGTCTTCTTTATTGCGTTTTATTCTTTGGCATGTCTTCCCTAAGGTTAAATTTTTTTTTGAATGCACATCAAATAATTCTTGTAATATGCTATTGATTTTATTACCTAATGGCAGAGGGGTTTCATCATAGTTATATGCATAGACAGAAAATCCAGCTCCAAGAAATAAATTAAATCCATATTTTGATGCAAATTTAATAAATAAAGTTTCGTTTTCAAACAATTTTACCTCTTCCATAGAAGTCACCTCACTGTATTATTATATAAATAATAATATAACAAAATGTAACGAAATTCTATTCGCATACTTGACAAAAAACGATTAATTATTACATCATATCACACAAGTGAAATTCAAATTGAAAACAAAATGTATAACTAACTACAATACCGCTTTAATTAAATTCAAAAACAATAACCACACAAATTAGTGATGATAAAGGTGGTTTTGGATTTTTCTTTGTCGCGGAACACTTTTACAAACACGACAGTTTCGGCGGTTGTGCTTTTCTCTTTTAACCCTTAAATTGTACAGTACAGGGTTGACAAAACATATATTTAGGGTTATAATAGAATTACCAGATATTTACAGGAGGATTTTGTTATGAACGGATTAGGTGAAAGATTAAGAGCATTGCGTGAAAGTACGATGATGTCACAGGCGAAATTTGCAAAAGAGATCGGTTCCTCACAGTCGGCTATAAACAGATTTGAGAACGACCAATCAGAACCGAATTGTACGATTATGCTTCGGTATGCGGATTACTTTAATGTTTCGATGGACTATATCTACGGGCGCACAGACAAGCCCGAAGGTATGACATACGAATTTAAGCCGCATTTTGACACAGAAAATGAGCAGTTCAAGCAATTCATTGAGATGTGCTTTGACCCGCAATCACCCTTAAACGGAAAATTAAAAGAAACATTATTCAATATGATTAAAGGAAGTGACAGCGAATGAGAGCAGTAATTTACGCTCGCTATTCAAGCGACAATCAGCGCGAAGAAAGCATTGAGGGACAGCTTCGTGAATGCAAGGATTATGCTGAACGCAACGATATGGTAATTGTTAAAAACTATATTGACCGAGCACTATCAGCTAAAACGGATAACCGCCCCGAATTTCAGCAAATGATTAAGGACAGCGCAAAGGGGTATTTTGATGTGGTGCTTGTTTGGAAGTTAGACCGCTTTGCCCGAAACCGCTATGACTCTGCACATTACAAGTCAAT
>CAJOOM010000101.1 GCA_905236775.1 Candidatus Gastranaerophilales bacterium | reverse complement strand
AGCACCGTGTTGTCCTGATGCATTTTGTCTCATTGAAGATGTTAATTTTCTATTTGATAAATCCTTAACACCTTTGTTTCTAAATAATTTGTTCGTTGGTCCTGTGTATCTTGCCATGTTTTTCTCCTTTTCTCTTGTCGGGCATCTATGGTTTATACTTTTGGCTAAGTACAAGCCCCGACTTTTGGTGGAAAGTTGACAGTTGAAAGTGGAAAGTTAATATCTATTATTTTTAGTGTACTCTTGTTCGATTAAAAATTTTAAACAACTTTCAACTTTCCATTTTCCACTTTCCACTCTAATCCAGTCAGAACGTACTATACACGTCTTTTCTTAGGTGGTCTGCAGCCATTATGAGGAATTGGAGTAACATCTTTAATTAGTGTAATTTCCAAACCTGCTTGTTGAATTGCTCTGATTGCAGTTTCACGACCTGAACCAGGTCCTTTTATGTAAACTTCAACTTTTTTCATACCTTGATCTATTGACTTTTTAGCAACAGATTCTGCTGCAGATTGAGCAGCAAACGGAGTGCCTTTTCTTGCCCCCTTGAATCCTGAAGCACCTGCTGTTGCCCAAGCAATAGCATTACCTTGCATATCAGTAGAAGTTACAATTGTATTGTTGAAAGTAGATTGTATGTGAACAACCCCTTGCAATACGTTCTTCTTTTCTTTTTTCTTTGTAGTTTTTGGTCTTGCCATTTTTTTGTTCCTTTATGCTTTTTACTATTTATTTTCTTTAAGTGAATAAGTTAATAGGTTAATAAGTGAATAAGATATTTTTCTTATTAACTTATTAACTTTGCTCTTATTAACTCAGTTATTTCTTCTTCCCTGCTATCGCAGTCTTTTTGCCTCTGCGAGTTCTTGCGTTAGTCTTTGTTCTTTGACCTCTGCAAGGAAGGCTTTTCTTGTGTCTCATACCTCTGTATGAGTTAATTTCTTGAAGACGCTTGATGTTCATTGTAACTTCACGTCTCAAGTCACCTTCGATATTATATTCAGAAAGTGCATTTCTAAGTTCTTTAATATCGTTTTCTGTTAAATCATCGGTTCTTAAATCAGGAGATATTCCTGTTACTTCAAGAATTTTCTTTGCTCTTGCTGGTCCTATTCCATAAATATAGGTAAGAGCGATTTCTAATCTTTTGTTACGAGGTAAGTCAACCCCTACTAATCTTGCCATGTTTTTCTTCCTTTATTTTTTACTACTTATGTTTTACTGATTTTGTATTAGATTATGCCTTCACGCTCCGTTATCGTTCATTTTATTTTGCTCCGCAAAATTGTCATTCACTTAACTCCGCGGTACTTCGGCGTTCCGCTCACTGACGTTCGCTTCAGCCTACGGCAAATCTAACCTTGTCTTTGTTTATGTTTAGGATTTTCACAAATTACGGCTACTCTACCTTTTCTCTTAATTACCTTGCACTTGTCGCACATAGGTTTTACTGATGTTCTTGTTTTCATAATTTTTCCCTTTTGTTATTTATAATCTACTAGTTATTTTAATCTGAAAGTTATTCTGCCTTTTGACAAATCATAAGGTGTCATTTCAACTTTTACTCTGTCTCCGGGAAGTATTCTAATAAAATTCTTTCTGATTTTTCCAGATATATGAGCTAAAATCTCATGTCCATTTTCTAATTCAACCCTGAACATTGCGTTTGGCATGGATTCCAATATCTTTCCTTCAATTTCAATTACGTCTTTTGCCATGTTTTCCTCTATTTCGGCTACCATTAGACATGGTAACATGTCATTATACATAATCATACTTGCTAAAAATCTTAATGCAAGCATTATAATTGATAGTTAGGCAAAATATTAAGATTTATATATTGATTGTTATTTTATTATTTAAATTCTTACAATTATAAGTAAATTTTATTTTCTTAACCTATAATTAGGTAATCAATAAATTATTTTCTTTTATTTAAATGCATATTATTATAAAAATAATCATTTATAGAAACTTAAATCTTTTTTAATTTATTCACAAAAAAATGACAATAAAAACAAAAGTTATACATACCAGAACAAAAGCTGACATATGCTCTCTTTTTATTGTCATTAGAAAGACAATTATATATCATTTCTTCTTTTTTTTAGATATAATGTGAATTTTTTATCTATACACATTATAAACAAAATCCAAGTCATCATCATTAAGGACTTGCGGAACTTCGGCATCGCCTAAAGAGTATTTATACATTACACTTCCGGGTTTATTTGAATGTTGATTAATTCCTATTGCGTGACCGGCTTCGTGGAGCATGACTCTGTACAGTTGCGGAGCAGAAATCAAAACTGTTTTCGTAGCAACGGTTCCGTCATCGCCTTTGAGTTGAATGACAGACTTTGAGGCAATATACATGTCGACGTGTGTATAAAATCCGTCTCGATTTGTGTAAGAATGCGTGCAACCTATTGCTGATAAACTTCCGCATTTTGTGTCCTTTTCTACAAAATAAACTCTTATGTCGGCTTCATCTTTTTTATGTTCGCTTAAGAATGTAAACCAAACCGCTGAATTTGTTCTTGTTTGCCACTGCAAGAATGCATTTTTCATAATTTGGCTGTTATATGTATTTCCGGGAATATAAACCTTTATTGGTCGTTCATTCCAGCGTGGTTTTGAAAGAGCATTTGCAGATGTAATTGCAAACAGTAGGGTAAACATGAGTACAAAAATCTTTTTCATATAATCCTCAAAGTTGTTATATTGTTTATTTTAACCCATTTTTTTTACTATTTCAACTGAATAAAGTTGATTACTTTATAAAATCTATGATATAATCATTCTGTGAGAGATTTAATCAAAGTATTTTTAATAGGGATAGCTTTAGGAGTAGTGTTAGCTGGATTAAATATTGCCCAGGTTAATGCTGCAACTGCGAATTCTGGTGCTAATTCAGGTGTAAAGATTAATGCCGGAGTTTCTGCAACCACCCAAAAAGTGGAAGTTAATACTACAAAGTCTAATGTTCCAAAGAAAAGTGTTTTGATTCTGCCGGATAATATCGTAACTGAAAGTTTGGCTCTGGATTCTTTTGTGTATAATGACACAGCAGAATTTTTTTCAAATGAAATTATTAATCTATTAAATAAAACAGACTATATCAAATCTCCAACGGTAAGTGATGAAAGAGAACTTTTAAAAAGTAAGCCTTCGTATTTGATTCCGGCAAGAGATTTAACTAACAAATTCAAGACATCATACAATATTAATTATCCTTTATTAAACAAAGTTGCAAAAATAAACAAACAGCAGTATGTTTTACTTTTAACCTCAACTATTGATTCGCAAAATTATATTTTAAGAAGGACTGTTTGGGATTTTCTTAATATAGCCGGTGCAACAGTAGTTGACCCTGCCTTTAAAATTAACACATATGCTGTTTTAATTGACACAAAAACAAATTCTGTTTTATGGTCAAATACATTTTATAAAACTATAAGTGTAGTTGAATCAAGAATAATGCCAAAAGGACCATCGCCGCAGACAGAACAACTGCAAAAAATTCGTGATTATTCTAGAATGCTATGTCCGGAGATAGCGCAAAATGTTCAGCTTAGTGTTTTAACTGATGCAGAATATGCAAAAGAATCATATAAAATATACTATGACATGGCAAACTTTGACAATATATTCACTAAAAAATATAGAAGGTGGTATAAAGAAGGACGAAAAGATTTTGATGGCTTAAAATCTAATACAGGAAATAAGATAGATTCTGCAAAAGAACGCCGCAGAATTAAACAGGCGGAAAAGAAAGCTAAACAAGAAACAAAATTAGATGCTCAGATGAATGTTAAAGCAGAACCTTATAAGAATGTAACTCCAAAAGAAGGTACTCCTACAAAGATTATTCAACCGCTTGATTTTGAAGACCAGTCTCTGTTTGAACCGGTTAACATGCGAAGAATATGGAAAAACCGTTTGTATGGTGAATATGATGCTGATAAGCCTGCACTTAGAGATTATGACCGCTTATAAAATATAATGCATGAAATTGCCTCGTTTCCTTATTTATTTCTTAACTATGTTATGGTATATTTTTTAAGAGATGAGGGATTAAATATGTTTAAATTTAGACAAATAATTGTCATTTTTGTAATGTTGTTATTTTCGCTTGGTGCTTATGCTCAGGATTTTACTGTTCATAAGCTTCCAAATGGGCAAACTCTTGTTGTATATGAGATTCACGATAATCCGATTGTTACTATTGATACTTGGATTAGGACAGGTTCTATAAATGAAAATGATTCTAATAATGGTATTTCACATTTCTTAGAACATTTGTTTTTTAAAGGAACAAAAGCTCATCCAACAGGAGAAATGGATAGAATGCTAGAATCCAAAGGAGCTATTGTTAATGCAGCAACCAGTAAGGATTTTACACATTACTATATAACAATTCCGTCTGAAAATTTTGATATGGCTCTTGATTTGCATTCAGACATGCTTTTAAATCCTCAAATTCCGAGAAAGGAACTTGAAAAAGAGAGAAAAGTTGTAATAGAAGAAATCTCAAAAGATGGAAATTCTCCGTCTAAGAAAGTTTATGACAATTTGAATAATTTAATGTATACACATCATCCTTATAAAAGAAAAGTTATAGGAACAGCTGAAAATGTTGGAACTATGCGCAGAGAAGAAATCTTAGATTATTTTAACAAATTTTACTCTCCATCAAATATGATTACGATTATAACTGGGGATATTAATACAGCGAATGTCGTTAATAAAGTTCAAAATTCATTCAATCAGCCTTATAAGAAACCTGTTAGATTAAATTTCAAAAAAGAACAGCAATTACGTAATCAAAAAAGAAATACAGAATATACTGATACGCAGTCAGGTTATATGATGATTGGATTTAGAGGAGTTGATATAAATGATAAAGAAACATTTGCTCTTGATGTTTTATCGGAGATACTTGGAGGTGGAAAATCCTCGAGACTTTACAAAAATATAAAAGAACAAAAAGGGCTTGCATATGCAATATCAGCTTCTAATGGAAGCTTTCGTGATGATGGCTTATTTTATATAAGTGCAAATTTTATTCCTAACAATATGGAGAAGGTAGAAAAAGCTATATTTGATGATATATTAGCTATTCAAAAATACGGAATAACGGAAGAAGAACTTCAAAGAGCCAAAAATAAAATTATTCAGGATACTTACTATGCTAGAGAATCATCTTCAAATATAGCATCAGAGCTAGGTTATATAATGACACTATCCGGAAGTTCTAATTTATATAATACATATCTTGATGGAATAAAAAAGGTTACAGCATGTGATGTTCAATCTGCTGCGCAAAAGTATTTAGGTGTAAATAAAAGTGCAATATCAACAGTTCTTCCAGAATCTTTAAAAACAACTAAGAAATCTGAAACAAAGAGTCATTCATACACAAAAATTTCTGAGGCGGCAGGAATTGTAAAATATCAAATTGATAATGGTGCAACTCTTTTGATTAATCAAAATAAAAATAATGACATAATAGCAATGAGTATTATTGCAAAAGGTGGAGAGTTTATAGAAAAAGCCATTGGAGAAGGAACTCTCGCTGCAAAAGCAATGCTTAAAGGAACTGAAAAATATTCATCTCAGGAATTAGGTGAAATTCTTGATGAATATGGAATTATAATTCAACCGGCATGCGATTCGGATTATTTTATTATAAATGTTCAGACTACAACTGCCCAAATAGATAAAACATTAGATATTTTAAATGAACTTTTGAATAAAGCATTATATGATGATTATGAAATAGAAAAAGCTCGTTCCGAACTTTTATCAAAAATTAAACAGCGCAGAGATATTCCAATGAATATTGCAATAGAAAATTTTAAAACGGCTATTTATGATGGAAGTGTATACTCACACACAAATAAAGTTTTAGAAAAAGAATTGCCAAAAGTAACTAGAAATGATGTAGTTAGTTATTATAATAGAATATTAGACCCCAAAAATATTGTAATTTCTATTAATGGAAATGTTGATTCAAAAAAAATGGCTGAATCGTTTGGTTTAATGTTAAACCCCAAAAATGCACCAAAATTTGAATTTTCAAACTATAAAGTTACGAAGTTGAATTCTCCAAAGATGATAAACGAAAAAGTGAAAGACCTTGAAACTAGTTGGTTATTTATCGGATGGCAGGCTGCAAGTGTTCAAGAAAAGAAAGATTTTGTGACATTAAAAGTTATAAATACGCTCCTTGGTTCCGGACTGTCTTCAAGGTTATATCGCAATCTCCGTGAATCAGACGGACTTGCATATCAACTGGGGTCTTCATATTCGCCAAGAATGCTTGGGGGAATATTTATGACATATATCGGAACGAATCCAAATACACTGGAATATTCAAGAGAAAAAATTCTTACTGAAATAAATAGGCTGAAATCTGAATTTGTGTCTGATACTGAATTACAAGATGCAAAAGATAGGCTAAAGGGCGGATTTATAATTGCTCTTGAAACGAATTCAGAAAAAGCATCTAATATTGGTTATTTTGAAGCATATGGATTCGGGTATGACTTCTTAAACTCATACATAAACTTGATTGATGAAGTAACTGCTTCAGATATTGTAAGAGTTGCTAATAAGTACTTTACACAAAACATGGTTCAATCAGACGTAAGAAAGTAAATACGAATATATGTGTTTAATTAATTTATAGACCTATTGCAAAAGAAGTTTTTTTATACTATGATTTACTAACAGGGCGACATGGCCAAGTGGTAAGGCAGAAGCCTGCAAAGCTTTTATCCCCCAGTTCGAATCTGGGTGTCGCCTTTTTT
>CAJOOM010000100.1 GCA_905236775.1 Candidatus Gastranaerophilales bacterium | reverse complement strand
TTAGCCCGCTAAAGCAGTAAGAAAGAAGGAAAAAATGATTAAACAAGAAATTAGAAAACCAAAAGTTCAAAAAAGACACCAATCTATTAGAGTTAAACTTTCAGGAACAACAGAATTCCCACGTTTAGCAGTTTATAGAAGCACAAAACACATTTATGCTCAACTTATTGATGATGAAAAGCATGTAACAATTGCTTCTGCATCATCTGTCGACAAAGAGCTAAAAGAAAAATTAGCTCACGGCGGTAATATTGAAGCAGCTAAGGTTGTTGGTGAAGCTATCGCTAAGAAAGCTAAAGCAGCAGGTATCGAATGTGTTGTTTTTGATAGAGGCGGTTTCTTATATCATGGTCGTGTTGCAGCGCTTGCTGATGCAGCAAGAGAAGCAGGATTAATGTTCTAATTAATACTGAAAACTATACAAAAACTGACAATCTGATAGGTTGTCAGTTTTTTGTATGCTATAATAAAATTGCTATAGTATTAACAAAGAGGAAAGGCTGTATGTATTATCAAGGTTTAATAAATAAATATAAAAAATATCTGCCGGTAACAGAAAGTACACCAATTGTTACTTTGAATGAGGGAAATACTCCGTTGATTAAGGCGGATAATTTAGCAAAAAAAATAGGATTAGATGCTAATCTTTATTTGAAATTTGAAGGTTGCAATCCGACCGGAAGTTTTAAAGACAGAGGCATGACAATGGCAGTAACAAAAGCAAAAGAAGATGGAGCAGGAGCAATTATTTGCGCCTCAACAGGAAATACCTCCGCTTCTGCTGCTGCATACGGTGCAAAGGCAGGAATAAAAACATTTGTACTTATTCCGGATGGATATATCGCTCTTGGAAAACTCTCTCAAGCTATGATGTATGGAGCAGAAATTATAGCTATACAAGGAAATTTTGATCAAGCGCTGGAATGTGTGAGAGAAATCTCATCAAAATATCCTATAACTCTTGTTAATTCTGTTAATCCATATAGAATTGAGGGTCAAAAAACTGGTGCTTTTGAGATTTGTGATTCTCTTGGAAAAGCTCCGGACTATCATTTTATACCGGTTGGAAATGCCGGAAATATTACAGCTTACTGGAAAGGTTATAAAGAATACCATTCAGCAGGAATTATTACTAAATTGCCTAAAATGATGGGTTTTGAAGCAGAAGGTGCTGCTGCTATTGTTAGAGGTGAAAGAATAATGAACCCTGAAACTCTTGCAACGGCAATTAGAATAGGAAATCCTGCAAGCTGGAAACAAGCAGAGGCTGCGAGAGACGAAAGTAACGGAAAAATTGGGTGTGTTAATGATGAGAAAATAGTAGAAGCTTATAAAATGTTAGCTTCATCCGAGGGTATTTTATGTGAGCCGGCTAGTGCCGCATCTGTTGCAGGACTTATTCAAGCACATTCTAAAGGACTTGTTCAAGAAGGTTCTGATATAGTTTGTATTTTAACAGGTAATGGACTAAAAGACCCTGATAATGCAATAAAATACTCAAATGCTGATGTCAAAAAGACATCCTCAGAATTAAAAGATGTACTAAAAGCAATGAAAATAGACAATTAATATTATAAAATTTTACAAAAACGGATAATATGAAATTCCACTTGTAAAAAAACAGTTAAAAGCTAATTATAAATTAGCCAAATAAAAGCTTGACAAAAACAAGATTTATATTGTAAACTTATGTTAAGATATAAGAGTGTGCGGAAAAAGTCGAAAAACGACAATTTTTCGAACTTTTTCAAACACGACCTAAAGTGTGTGAAACTCAGGTCGTGTGCGAGATAGCTCACAACCTGAGTTGAAACCGTTCTATAGAGATTGCGAGAAAAATTTTAATTTTTCCGCAAGCTCATAACCCCAAGATAAATATTATGTTGACAAAACTTCCCCAAAAAGAAAAAAGAGAGATTAGTTTAAAAGGTGCTGTGCATATCAATAACAGCAGTTATTTTGTGTATGGAAATGGTGAAAAAACAGTTTTAAAAAACGGATGTGATGAAACTCTTCATAAAACTGCCGTTCAGAATATGATTAAATTAAACCCTCATATAGAAAGACTTTTAAAACGTTTCCATATAAAGCCTATTATAGATACTAAAACTCTTAATGAACTTGCAAGCGGTCACATGAATGAAACTTGCAATATAGCAATTGGTGTGCATTCGCTTTTACCGGATGAACTTAAATTGCAAGTCGACAAAGAAACTTTAAAAGAAGCATCTATGCTGCATGATTTGGGTAAAGTTCTTATTCCTGCAAAAATATTAAATAAGCCGGCTAAACTTAATGTTAAAGAGCGTAAAATTATGAATATTCATTCAACACTCGGATATGAACTTTTAAAAACTCAAAAATTATCTGAAGAAACTCTTACTCTAATCAGATATCACCATCAGAATTTAAAACATACTGGTTATCCTGCGCTTCCGGCAGAAAACACAAATTCAGATTTGGGAGTCCAAATAATATCAATTGCTGATAAATATAGCGCGCTAAGGGAACCTCGTGTATACAGGCGCAGGCTTACAAGAACCGAAGCTTTACTTATTTTATATAGAGAAGTGCGTGAAGGTAAAATAATGCCATCCGTATATAATGCTCTATTTAAGTATGCAGAAATGTACGATGTTAATTAATGGCTATTTTGCGAGTGTTGAATGAACGCCTTCCATTATATTGTAAAAATCCTCTTTTGGAAGAGTAGACATGGTTTTAAGCGCATAAGAAAGGATGCTGACTTTATCGTACCATCTTCTAGAATTAGATATTTTATATAAACCTAAAACTCTGTCTATCCCAATACTTACATCGCTTTCTTCATCTTCTTCTCTAATTTCTTTTATTTGTCTTACGAATGCTGTAAGGTCTTTAGCTAAAGCTCTTCTCCTGTTTTCATCCATATCTTTTAAAAGCGCCAAAGCTTTTTCTGTATGCTCATTTGAATCGTACCAACGTCTGTTATTCAACATGATTACTTCTCCCAATACACAAGTTAATTATACAAGTTTAATTTTTTTTAGTAATCATACGTTTAGAGTAAATAAATTTTTCTTGCCACTCTCTTGGTGTTTAATAATGTTTTTGGCTTAATAAATATTTCCATACATCCAATAAGTTCTCAAAACTTTTTTCACATATTCTTTCGTTTCCGGATAAGGAATTTGTTCCACAAATTCATCGGTATCATTATAATTTATCTTTACAAACCAACCGGAAACAGAGCCTATGCCTCCGTTATATGCAGAGATTGCATATAAATCTCTGTTAAGCAGTGATTTTTTCAAAGAGGAGTAGTAATAACTTCCTGCCAATATATTTGCTGTTATAGAATCCAAATTTGAAGGTATATTATATGCTTTAACAATTTCTTCATACGTTTGAGGCATAATTTGCATTAAACCTATAGCACCTGCATGACTTTTAGCTTGAGGATTAAAATGGCTTTCTTCTTTTATTATAGATTCTAAAATTATAGGATTATTATTACCTTTAAACCTATCTACGATATCATAATAATGCAGAGGATAAGCAAGCCGCCATCTTAAGTCATCATATTGCGGTTTTCTATCCAATTCTTCGAGCGCATTTCGTGCAAGTATTGCAGAAACAGTATAATTTTTCTTTTCATATGCTATCCAGCTTTGTATAAACTTATCGTTTTTACATAACTCTTCTACAAGGTCATAATCTTTTAAAAGAGCCAAATTTACAACTAAGTTATTATCCAAAGATTTTTTATATGGAAATACAACAGGTTTTTCAGTCAACTCTAAAAACGGTAAAAATCCGTCATCTTTATATAAATTATAGTGCGCTCTAAATGCATAATACGAATCCGGATAATTTGCAATAACTTGTTTATAATAATTATTAGCACTTTCATAGTGTTTAAGTTTATTATCAACTTTTGCCATGTAATACGTAACCGCAGGACTTGATTTTGAGTTAGGGAATTTTTTTAGGTGTAAAATTCCTAATCTTTGCACATCATAAAATTTCTTTTGTAAATATTTAGATAAAATTACATTATACAGGGCATTTGCAGAGAATTGTCCGTTAGGATATTTTTTATACAACGAAGTAAAACAAGCTTCGGACGAATATTTGTCTGAAATTTCACTACAATACAAATGCTTTACATAATCAGCACCTGTAGATTTTAAATTTAAAGAATTGAGTTTGGATATTCCATCTTTTCTAGTAGGAAATGACGATATATAAATGTCTATAAGCTCATGAACATCCTTTGGTTCAGCTCCGGAAGCATATTCTTTTAATCCTTTTTCGGTGTACTCTCTTCCTTTATCATTATTTCCTAGTCTAAATTCATTTTTTGAGAAATCTGTCCAACTTACTGAAAGAGTTGTTTTGTTAAAATAATCTTTTGCTTTTTCGTATTCTCCATTTGCAAGATAACCTTTAGCTATAATCAAATTGTCATAATTAGTAAGTTTCAAATCAAGATTTTTTATCTCGTCTATGGCATTTATAGTAAATCTGCCATTTGGAGCTTTTTCAATATAATTTTTAAAGTATATAAGAGCTTTTGACTTAGCCTTTTCTCTTCTTTTTGCTGATTCCGGAAGGTTCTTAGTTAGTATTAATCCAAGATAATAATTTGATGCTGTGGCATAATTACTTGACGGATATTTTTTTAATATTTTTCTAAAAAATGTTCTTGCATTTTTATCATCAGTTTCATACAATAAAACCGCCATATTGTACATGCTTATTGGTACAATTGACGTTTTAGAATTTGAATGAATAATTCTTTTATACTTTTTTATTGCTAATTCTTTTTTCCCTAATAAAGTTGCACATCTCGCTTGACGAAATAGTGCTGCTGATTTGAGATTAGAATTTTGCGGAATTTTGCCGAATTCTGAAAAAGCTTGTTCATAATTTCCTGTTTTATACAAGTTTAAAGCAGATGAATAGAGTGTAACTCCTTTGGAACCGGCTGAGGTATTTGTATATACAAAATAACATATAGCAAAAACTACTAATATTAAAACTATAAATAAGTCATATTTTCTTCTTCTTCTCATTTAGTTTAATCCTGATATTATAACAATCCTTAATATACTTCCGGTGAATTTATATCCCCTTATTATATTCTAATATACATTTATGCAAAAACAAAGTCTTGTAATAAAAAATTACATTTTATCGTCGGAAAAATTCATAATAGATAAGAATTATAAACAAATTCTTCTCAAAAAAACGAATACTTATTTTTTATCCAGCATACGGAAAACTTGTGTTTCATCTGTAAACTCTAATTAAACTTGTGTTTAATCAATAATTCTGAAATAAAATAAATGCGCTCAATTACGATATATATTATATAAATTAAACGCATTTACTTTATGAATTGTGGTTTGGCTTAACTAAGCCAACAACTTGCATATTTACCATTAATGGCAAAGTGCTAGAAGTACTCCTGCTGCGACAGCGGAACCGATTACACCTGAAACATTCGGTCCCATTGCGTGCATAAGTAAGAAGTTTTGAGGATTAGCCTCTAAGCCGACTTTATTTGATACACGAGCAGCCATCGGTACTGCGGAAACACCTGCTGAGCCGATAAGCGGATTGATTTTTGTTTTACTAAAACAGTTCATTAATTTTGCCATCAAAACTCCTGCTGCGGTTGCAAGCGAGAAGGCTATGATACCCAAAATTAAGATAAACAGTGTTTGAACTGTTAAGAATTGTCCTGCTGAAAGTTTTGAGCCTACTGACAAGCCTAAGAATATTGTAACAATATTGATTAGGGCATTTTGCATAGTATCAGATAATCTTTCAACAACACCGCATTCTTTACACAAGTTACCAAAGCATAGAGCGCCAAGTAGCGGACAAGCGCTTGGTAACAGGATTACGCAAAGAAGTAAAATCATAAGCGGGAATACAATTTTTTCTCTCTTTGATACTTCTCTTAATTGTTCCATTTGGATTTTTCTTTCAGCTTCAGTTGTTAAAAGCTTCATTATCGGAGGCTGAATAACGGGAACTAAAGCCATGTAAGAGTATGCTGCAACTGCGATTGGACCGAGCAAGTTTTCAGCCAATTTTGTTGTTACATAGATTGAAGTCGGACCGTCAGCACCGCCTATGATACCGATTGATGCAGCTTCAGGAAGGCTAAATCCAAATAAGCAATAAGCCATAAGTAATGCGCCAAATATACCAAATTGAGCAGCACCGCCTAATAGTGCCATCTTAGGATTAGCTATCAAAGGTCCGAAGTCTGTCATAGCTCCAACACCCATAAAGATTATAAGAGGGAACAAACCTTTATGAATACCAGCTTCAAAGATTATACCCAAGAATCCGTTAGGTCCTGCTATTTCTTCACCTAATGGCATCGGAATGTTTGATAATAAACCGCCAAATGCAATAGGTACAAGAAGTAACGGTTCAAATTGTTTTTTAATACCAAGCCACAACAAGAACAAGCAGATAATAATCATTATCCATTGTCCGTGAGCTTCCAATATTTGTTCAAACCCTGAAACATTAGGATTTGCAAATGCATTTTGTGCCGAATGTACAAAACCCATTATACCTGTTGTTTCCCAAAGGGTATGAAGTCCATCTATTATGTTCATAATTTTTCCTTTAAGTGAATAAGTAAATAAGTAAATAAGTGAATAAGTTTGTATTAAAATTGATTATTTTTCTGTTTATTTATTCTTTTATTTACCCCTTACTTATTTACCCCTTTCTTTTATATTCTTCTTTTTGTTTGTTGCGGTGCGTCAAACGACGCACCATACCAGCTGTTTTTGTTAGGCAAGTATGCCCAACCTATTATCCAATAACTACCAACCCTTGACCTGTTACAACCTTATCGCCTTGAGCAACAAGAATTGAATTAACAGTTCCTGATTTTGGAGCTTTGATTTCTGTTTCCATTTTCATAGCTTCTACTACCAAAAGTACATCGCCTTCTGATACTGAATCGCCTTCAGAAACTTCTATTCTTAAAACGTTACCAGGTAAACCTGCTTTGATTTCTTCGCCTGCGCCAGAGGAAGCTGAGGAACCTTTAGCTTCGATACCTGCTTTAACATCGATATCATAAGCCTTACCGTTAACGGTAGCTTTGTTATCACCGTCTAATTTAACAGCATAAGCTTTACCGTTAACCTTAACTGTGTATTCTCCGCTTGCGTTAGCTGCTGCGTTAGCTTTTGGAGCATCTGCTTTAACTTTATTAACAGAAACTTGACCTTTACCAAGAAGAAAATCAATACCTTTATCTACATTACCGTCTTTGCAAGCTGCTGCGATAAAGATGTTTTCTTCAGTAGTAGGAAGTCCAGCTGCTTCTAAGCGTTTCTTAGCTGCTTCAACACCTTTTTCAGGGTCTTTTTCATTGATATCAACAACTTTTTCTGTTGTAGGTTGAAGACCTGTTTTCTCTTCTGCCCATTTAACTAATTCAGGATCAGGCTCGCAAGGAGTTTTTCCAAAGTAACCCAACAACATTTTTGCATAACCTGGGTTTGCTTGTTCCCAAGGATGTTCTGTTATTGCGTTTAAGAACGATTGTTGAGCGTAGAACTGAGAAACAGGAGTTACTGATGTAGCAAAACCGCCTCTTTCAACAACTTCTTTCATATTAGCAATAAGTTTCGGGAATTTATCTAACATACCCATATCTTTTAATTGGTTAACCGTTGTCGCAGTAGCACCACCAGGAAGCGGAGCTTGAATAAGAATTGGATTTACAGCTAAAGAGATTGGAGAGATTGGATAATCCTTCATACATTCTTTAAAGATTTCTTCTGTTTCCATAATCTTCTTGATATCTAAACCTAATTCATATTCAGTACCTTTAAGAGCATGCCACATAGATATAATATCAGGTTGACCCGTTCCGCCTGAAACAGGCTTCATAGCTAAGTCTATTCCGTCAGCACCGCCTTCAAGAGCTGCAAGATATGCTGCTAAGCCTGTTCCTGCAGTTTCATGAGAGTGGAAGCGGATATGAGCATCAGGTCCTAAGATTTCTCTTGTTCTTCTAACAGTTTCATAAACTTTTCTTGGGTTAGAAGTACCGGATGCATCTTTGAAAGCTAAACTGTCAAAAGGAATTCCCGCATCTAAAATATTTCTTAAAACTCTTTCATAGAAATCAGGATCATGTGCACCTTCACAACCGTAAGGAAGTTCCATCATAGTAATTGTAACTTCGTGATGGAGACCGTATTTTTTGATTGAATTAGCTGAATCAATTAAGTTATTAACATCGTTTAAAGCATCAAAGTTTCTGATTACATTAACACCGTGTTTAGCAAACATTTTTGCGTGTAAATCAATTACGTCACGCGGTTGAGAGTTAAGACCAACTACGTTAACACCTCTCGCAAGTGATTGCAACGTAACATCAGGACCAACTGCAGCTCTGATTTTATCCATTGTTTCAAATGCATTTTCGTTACAGAAGAAAATTGGAGCTTGAAAACGAGCGCCGCCTGCTGTTTCAAAATGTCTGATACCTGCATCAACTGCTGCTTGAAGTGCAGGAATAAAATCATCAACGAGAACCTTTGCCCCGAAGATTGATTGGAAACCGTCACGGAAAGACGTATCCATTACCTTAATTTGTTTTGTCATTGTTTTTCTCCATTTATATTGTAAAACTTATGTAATTATTATTTGAGGTTAATAAGTTAATAAGAAAATTTTATCTGTCTTATTAACTTATTAACTTTACTCTTATTCACTTTCTAAACATTGCCGCAACAATAGCTGCTGCGATTTCAGAGTCATCACTCTTTGCAGCTACCTTGGATTTACCCCCGCCTGCTGCTTGAGGAATTGCTTCCGGGAAAATTTCGTTCAATTTTCTAACAACTTTAGACATAATGAACATTGAAATAATCATTAAGCATAAAAAAGAAAGAACTGTTCCCATGCCGATTAGCATTGCGGACAATCCTTCAATCAATAATTCGTTCATAAAATATCTCCTATTAATAGTATATGTTCTTGATTATTTTTATCTCTTAGTTTTAAAGCACCGTTTGGGGTTACATCTTCTGCAATACCTGAATACGTTTTATCAAAAACTTTCACGGCTACTTCTTTATTAAGGAATTCTGCTCTTCTTAAATAATCATCTCTTATTAATAAAAAACCTTCCTCTATAAATTTATTATAATATAAACAAAATTTGTCTATAACTTTTTTTAGGAAATATTCTTTATCTATATACATCCCTGTTTCAATATTCAAAGATGTTGCAGGCTGGTCAATTTTCTCTATTAATTCTTTAGAAACATTTAAATTAACCCCAAATCCAAGAACCAACCCCTCTAAATATTTACCGTTATTTATCCCTTCTGCTAAGATTCCTGATATTTTTTTACCGTTAACTCTAATATCATTCGGCCATTTTATTTGGGGTTCAATTCCATATTCTTCAAACGTTTCAGCAAGAACTAGGCAAAGAAGTTGAGTCAGATTTGAATAAACTTCTTTATAAACATTTGAAGGTTTAAGAACAATACTTGCGTATATATTGTCCTCACCCATATAGCTCCATTTTCTCTGGAGTCTGCCGCGTCCCGCTGTTTGGTTAAAAGTGTAAACGACTGTCATATCCTTAATGTCATTTACCCTTTCTTTTGCATATTTATTTGTTGAGTCTATCTCTTCTAAATACAAAAAATCCATACGACAATTATATAACAAAGGAGAGATTACTTATACTCGTGATACAAAAAAAAGAATTTTCTTGATAAAATTAAATATAATTGCTATTATGAAATTATTAATTAACAAAATAAACTATGGCTAGCATATAATATGAAAAATTTATATGAATTGCAAAACAAATTATTTAAGCAAGAAATTGAAATAATTTTGGATAAAGCAAAAAATAACCCTAACGAACATATAAAAGTTATTATAGGAAAAGTTAGCAAAAGACTAGTATCAGATGGTATGCAAAATGGTTTTGATTTGTCAGATTATGTTCATAATATTGATGTATCTGGTCTTAGGCATGCATTTAAACATCATGGAAAAAATAATGAAAAAATAAATACTCAAATTCCGATAAACAATGACGATGTGAAGCAAATTCCACAGATGTTATATAATTATGATTCTGTTACATTTGGAACAAAAGATAGTAAAGGAACAGATATAATTAAATATCAAAAACAAGTATCAAGTTATGAACTGGTCTATCTTGAAGAGATTAGAACAGGTAAGAAAACTTTAACGATTAAAAGTATGTACAAAAAAAAGCCGTTAGCCTCAGCTATTTACCAAAGTTAATTAGTACGCTTGAGTTCACCAACAGCTTACATTTATATTATTTACTATTTTAGTATATTTGTCAATTGTTGTTGACTCATAGAATCAACCTCTTCTAAACATAAAAAATCCATAGTTTAATATTTATTATTTTTCAAAATAAAATCCATCTTCTTTCATTCTTTTTATAACCTCAGAAATCTGTTCTTCCGGACAAACTATAGAAACACGGAAATAACCTTCTCCATATGTTCCGAAAGCATCTCCCGGAACAACTACAACTCCGGATTTTTTCATTAAATCATCCGCAAATTCAACAGAAGTTTTGTATCTTGGTGGAATCGGGAGCCATAAATAGAATGTTGCATCTGGTATATAAAAATCTTTCCAGCCAAGTTCTTTCAATCCTTTTACGAAAAGATTTTGATTTCTTTTAAACTTGATATTTGATTCCTTAATATATTCATCGCCCTCTTCTGAATTAAGAATTTCAGCAGCAGCTCTTTGTAGCACTTTAAACAAACCGGAATCAATAGTTGATTTTAATTTTCCAAATATTTGAACAGCTTCTTCATTCCCGCAAATCCAACCTAATCTCCAACCTGTCATTGCATAAGGTTTTGAAAAACTGAAAAATTCAACTGCTATATCCTTTGCGCCATCTATTTCCAAAATGCTCATCGGCTTAAGTTCTTCCTTAAAATACATATCAGTATAAGCCGCATCAGAAACAAGCAAAATATGATGTTTTTTACAAAATTTTACAACACTTTCCAAATATTCTCTGGTAGCCGTTGCACCTATTGGATTGTTTGGATAATTAATTAACAATGCCTTAACTTTCTTAGGATTATATCCGTCTTTGATTAACTGTTCAAAAACATTTTCCATATCCGGCATGTAATTATTTTGTGGTGTTAAAGGAACAGAATAAGCACGTCCGCCAGATACTTTTATCATTTCTTTATAAGAGGCATATCCCGGATCAGGAACCATAATTATGTCTTGTTCTTCCTTAACCATAGTCGGATTAATCATAACTCTTATAAAATTAGCAATGCCTTCTTTAGAACCTATAAGTGAAAATATTTCTTTGTCAGGATTTAGTTCAACATTGAAACGAGTTTTCATTCTTTTGGCGATTGCATCCCTAAAGAATTTTTCACCTTTTGGGGTAGAATACAAATGTGCACCTTTTTCTTCAAGAGCAAATTTAAGAGCATCAATAACTTTCTTCGGCGGAGTAAAAGTAGGAGCTCCCATGGATAACATAATAGGCGCCCTGTTTTTTGCCGAAAGTTCCGGTGTTAGCTTTCCAACTGTTTCTTTAATCCTAAACATTATATACGTTTCAAGTGTTTGAACATAATCATTAAAAAATTCTCGCATTTTATACTTTCCCTTTTCTTATGTAAATAAGAGTAAAGTTAATAAGTTAGTAGGAACTCATTAGCTTAAGTTAATTATATAACAACATGATAAAATACGATAGTTTTTTATTTTTATAATTTTGCAACAGAATCTATATTATGCTATTATTAAAAAAAAGAGGGGAGTGCTTATGGAAGAGACAAATAAGCCAGTTGTGCATCTTATATCACGACCGGAAAATATGCTTAAAACAATTTATACTGCATGCCGTACTTGTTATAGTGCTGATACACCATATAATATTTACAATAGTGTTGATGATGAAGAGAAAATGCTTAAACTCGTAGAAAGAGTCATTGGTTCGGGGCATTATTCAACCATTGAGCACATTCAAGTCACATTTGCTATTTCAAATGTATCAAGAGCTTGTACGCATCAACTTGTAAGACATCGTCACATGTCTTTTTCTCAGAAATCACAAAGGTATGTAAAAGAAAAAGGACAATTTGATTATTTGATTCCTCCGACTATAGAACAAAACCCTCAATTAAAACAAAAGTTTATAGATTTTATGGGAGAAATATCAAAAATCTATTCTGAATTTACTGAAGCCGGCATTCCGGCCGAAGATGCCAGAGCAGTTCTTCCAAATGCCTGTGCAACATCAATTGTTGCAAGCTTAAACTTGAGAGAACTTATACATATCGCGAACTTAAGACTTTGTTCAAGGGCGCAGACAGAAATTAGACTTCTGGTAAAAGCAATGTGCGACGAATTAATTAAGGTAGAACCTTGGCTAAAACCATATCTGGTCCCAAAATGTGAACGATTAGGTTTTTGCGATGAAGATAAATCGTGTGGAAGAAAGGCAAAACTTGAACTATGAAAAAGTTCGGACTTACTTTAATTGCAATTTTTATATGTATGGTTGTATTTCATATGCTTATTCTTAAACCGGATAAGTATGTGCAAAGTGATATGTATGAAGATATTATAAAAAATAATGTAATAAAAGTAGGTATTAATTCAGAAATAAAACCATTTGCATTTAAAGATGAAAATGGAGAATTATGCGGATATGATGTAGATTTGGCAAAAAATATTGCTGAATACTTGCTCAATAATAGAGAAGCCGTCGAATTTATTCCGGTAACTCCGGAAAATAGACTTCTTAAACTTTCAACCGGCGAAGTTGATATTGTTATAGCAGCAATGACAATCACACCTCAACGAGAAAAATTAATCAATTTTACAATTCCGTATGATAAAGCTGGACAAGCTTTACTTGTTAAATCATCCGCAGAAATTGTTTCTATGTCTGATTTAGTCGGGAAAAATGTTGGTGTAATTTGGGGGACAACGGCAGAAAAAAATATGCAGCATCTTGCTCCAATGGCAAACATTATTGGATTTAAGAGTTATAAGGAAGCTTTCGAGGCACTAAAAGACGGCTCTATAAGCGCAATTACATCTGATGATACTATTCTAAGCGGTTATGCGATAAACAATAAAGAAGTAAAACTTTTACCGAAAAGATACACCAGAGAACCATACGGGATAGGTTTTAGAAAAGGTAAAGGCGCGCAAAAGTTAGAACATGCACTTAATTATGCAATAAATGATATGAAACAAAATAACACCATTATTAAACTTCATAAAAAGTGGATTGATGAAGAAAATAAATTGAATGACAAAGAAAATAAAACAGATGATATAGCAATAGAGACAGATAATCCGGAAACATCCGCAAACGAATTTATGGACATAATAGAGGAAACTAATTAATTAAATCTAAAATAGGATATACTTATTCCCTCCTTTTTTAAAGAATCTCTTTAAGTTTATTTATGTACTTGCATTTATTCTATGATTGTAATAGTATTATCATGTCAGAAAGAAACCCACAATTAAATACATTCCAAGTACCGAAGAATCGGCACTTTTGTATTGAGATTACGTATTTAATTGCAAAAAAATATTAAAAGCCGAAAATAGTGTTACAACTGTTAAGAATTTTAGAAAGGTATAGCATGTCAGACGAAGAAAAGCTAAATGAAGAAGTTACATCGAAAGAAACAGTAGAAGAAACTGTTGATGCCGGTGAAGCAAAAGAAACTGAGGGAGAAAACGTAGAAGATGTGACAGAAGAAGTTGTTACAAAACTCCCGGCTAAAAAACAAAGAAATAGAAAGAAAAATGTAGATACTCAAGAAGTAAAGCCTGAATCAGAATGGAAAGAACAAGTTGTTCAAATCAGCCGTGTAACAAAGGTTGTAAAAGGTGGTAAAAAATTGAGTTTTCGTGCTGTAGTTATCGTAGGTAACCAAAAAGGACAAGTTGGTGTTGGTTGTGCAAAGGCTGCAGAAGTAATTATAGCTATTCAAAAGGCTATTGCAGACGGAAGAAAGAATTTAATTACTGTTCCTATATTTAAAACAACTATTCCTCACCAGATTGTAGGTCGCTCAGGTGCAGGTAGGGTTATGTTAAGACCGGCTTCTCAAGGTACAGGTATTATTGCCGGCGGTGCAGTTCGTCCTGTTCTTGAATTAGCAGGTATAGAAAATATCTTAACAAAATCTCAAGGTTCAAAATCACCGCTTAATGCAGCATATGCTACAATTGATGCTCTTAAATCATTAAGAATGTTCAATGATGTTGCTAAAAAACGTGGTTTAACAATGGCAGAACTTTTAAACTAGTGGAAAGCGGAAAATGGAAAGTGGAAAGTTAATAAATATTAAAATAACTTTCAACTTTCAACTTTCAACTTTCAACTATTTAGGTAAAATAGTTTAAGGTAAAGGAAATAATAAAATGGCAAAAACAGCAAATAAGAAAATACAAATTAAGCTTGTAAAAAGTTTAATAGGATGTTCTGAAGCTCAACGTAAGGTTGCAAAAGCTCTTGGTTTTACAAAAAAAGATCAAATCGTTGAACATGAAGAAAGCCCAATTATTATGGGTATGGTTAACAAGATTTCACACTTGTTAGAAGTTACAAAGTAGCTTAACTCCGTGAATCGTGACTAGTGAGTCGTGATTTGTAAGTATAAATATCGGTTCACGGTTAACAATTCACGATTCACAATAAGTAATAGAAAAGGACAATAAAAATGGTAGATAAAATAGAATTAACAGATTTAAGACCTGCTGATGGTGCAACAAAGAAAACTGTTAGAGTTGGACGTGGACGTTCATCAGGATGTGGTAAAACTTCAAGCCGTGGAAACAACGGTGAGGGACAAAGATCAGGAAGAACTTCTAAAAGAGGTTTCGAAGGCGGTCAAATGCCTGCATACAGAAGACTTCCAAAATTAAAAGGATTCCAAATCATCAATAAAATCAACTATGCTGCAATTAACGTTGGAAGATTGGAAGCTTTTGGTTTAAAGGAAATCTCTCTTGAAACATTAAAAGAAGCAAAAAGAATTCATCCGTCAAGTGAAGGCTTAAGAATTTTGGGTAACGGAGAAATCAAAAAGGCTTTAACCATAAAGGCTAATTATGTAACACCTTCTGCTAAAGAAAAAATCGAAGCAGCAGGCGGAAAAATAGAATTAGTTTAGTGTAAACTAGGCTATTACATTATTTTAATTGAAAATGGAAAATGTAAAATGAAAAATTTTATAAAATTTACTAAAATAAGTTTTGTTAATTTATTTGCATAACAAATATAATTAATTTTCAATTTTCCATTTTCAATTTTCCATTTATAGAAAAGGGGAAATCAAAAATGACAGGAATGAGAATGCCTACAACGGCAGATTTAATGTCAATGTGGAATGCATCAGGCCTAAAAGAAAAATTAATCTTTACTTTTGGCATGCTGATTTTGTTCCGTTTTGGTATTCATTTACCGGTTTATGGTGTTAATAATACAGTATTTGCGAATTTAGCAGCGCAGAATAATCTTTTAGGATTTTTGGATTTATTTACTGGCGGTGCGTTGGGTAAGGTTTCTATTTTTGCATTAGGAATTGGACCATATATTACATCATCAATTATTATTCAGTTGATGGCTGTAATAATACCTTCTTTGGAAAAGTTGCAAAAAGAAGAAGGCGAAGCAGGGAGACGTAAATTATCACAATATACTCGATTGTTTACCGTGGTACTAGCTATATTTCAAGCAGTAATTTTTATGAGTTATATGGTAACTTTACCAAACTCAATAATGCCCGGTGTTAACCATACAATGTTTTATATATCATCCGTTGTTACAATGACGGCAGGTTCCGTTCTCGTAATGTGGATGTCTGAACTTATTACGGAAAAAGGTATAGGAAATGGCGGTTCTTTAATAATATTTGTTGGTATTATATCCGGAATCCCATTATATATGTCCAGAACATTTTTAATGGTACAGCAAGAATCCTCATTGATGTTTGGATTTATATTGTTAATGCTGATTTTCTTTATTACAATGATTTTTATTGTAATTATGCAAGAAGCTGTAAGAAAAGTTATTATTGTTAATCCGAAAAGACAGGTAGGCAATAAAGTTTATGGCGGAGTTAACACTTATATTCCGTTTAAACTTAATCCGGGAGGTGTAATGCCTATCATCTTTGCTATTGCAATACTTTTATTTCCTTCAACAGTTCTTGGAATATTTACTTCGCCGGCAATACATCTCTCAGGTACGGCTGAAACAGTTATAATGTTCTTGAATAAAATATTTAATCCGAGTGGAGTAGTATATTACATTATATATTTCTTAATGATTGTTGCATTAACGTTCTTCTATGCATCAATTATGCCAAATATGCAGCCAAAGGAGATTGCGGATAATCTTAAGAAGTATGGCTCATCAATTCCTGGTGTAAAGCCTGGCAAGCCAACTGCAGAAGCGCTGGATAAAATTCTAACAAAAACGACATTCATAGGAGCTATTGCTCTAGGGTTTATAGCACTCGTACCTGCCTTTGCAAGTTATGCAACAAAGATAACAACTTTCCAAGGTATAGGAGCTACATCATTAATAATTATGGTAGGTGTTGCTTTAGACTTGATTAATCAAATAAGAACTCATTTACTTGCTAGAAACTACGAATCTTTTTTGAAAGAATAAGGCAGCTTTGAGTTTTAAATTTAACAAAAAAAGAGGTTGTCCCTAAAGCATGGACAGCCTCTTTTAAATGCATTACTAATGATTTTAGGCTGTGAATTCTTGTATTAGTAATATTAACATTGTTGCATGATTCCTGTAATTTATTAGATTATGTTAGAATGAAATAACGAATGAGGGAAATTATATATGGAGCATTCTACATCTAATATAGGAAAGCATAATAACGTACCCAATATAGCAATTGGTGGAAGAAACGAACAAAAATCAATTAAGCAAAATAATCTCAATGGTCGAGTTAATTTTAATCCAAAAGGTGTAAGATATAGCAGAGAGGATGAATTAAATAATAATTCACAAAATGATAAGTCTGAAATTTTAATAGGAGAACTTAATAAAATGAGCACAATTAACAATGTTGGTATTAAAAAAACAGAATTTAAACTTGGTTTAACAAGTGAAGAATTATCCAAGCGAACACATAAAGATTATTTAACAACCAAAAAGATGCTTGGAGTTGATGCGCCGGAGTATCTTGCACTTTCAGATGGTGATAAAGAAGCATTAAAGCACTTAACAAGAGCTGCGGCAAGGCTTGATAAAGTAGAGATGGTTATAGACGACCACAACAATTTAGCATTTAAAGAATATTTAGAGAAAGAAATCGCAAAAGGAAACGATGATGCAAAATTAACAAAAATTCTTTTTGATGCACAAAAAGGAATATTTGCGCTAGATAGAGATTCTAACATGATTAAACTAGCTTCCGGTCTGGAACCTAAAAAAGGAATAGGTGTTTATCCGGAAGATTTGACAAAAGAAGAGTTTCACTCAATCCTAATTAAAATGATGAAAGAGGGTAAAATTGATGAAGTTGCAAAAATTCTAAATCAACGTTCCGTGGTTGAAAGAGATGGTGATGAATTAAAAGCCATAGATTATGTTGATTACTTTAAAGATGATTTTGAATATATGGCATCTGAACTTGAAAAAGCCGCAGAAACTTCCACAAATGACGACTTTAATGAGTATTTAAAACTTCAGGCAAAAGCTCTCAGAATCGCTGACCCGATGTTAGACGGATATGCGGATAAAAAATGGGCAACTTTACAAGATACACCTCTTGAATTTACAATTACAAGAGAAAATTATTCTGATGAGATGACTGAATCAGTTGTTGAAAATATCGAGCTTAAAAAACTTTTGGATGAAAATGGAATTATTCCCATTTCAAAAGATTGTTTAGGTGGCAGAGTAGGTATTGTTAATAAACAAGGAACCGATGCTATTTTAAACGTAAAGAAATATTTGCCGCTTATGGCGCAAAATATGCCTCTCAATGATAGATACATACAAAATATATCCGCTGACAAAGAATCAAAACAAACTATGGTCGACGTAGATTTGGTTGGAGTTTACGGAGATGTTGGCGAATATAGAGCAGGGATTACTTTGGCGGAAAATCTCCCGAATGATGATAAACTTTCGGTACGTGAACTAGGCGGAGGACGAAGAAATGTATATCATAGGCAAATTCGTCTTATAACCTCAGATGATGCAAGAGAAAAAATGCAAAAGAGATTAGATGCAATGCTTAATCCTGAACTTCATAAGTATTATAACGACGAGGCAGACCACTGGTTTACTGTAGGACATGAGAATGGGCATTCTCTCGGTCCGAAATCCGGCACAGAGGGCTTAGGGAAGTATAAATCAATCATAGAAGAAAATAAAGCCGATATGGTTTCTCTTGCAATGCTTGATGTATTAACTGAAGCCGGCATGTACACTCCTGAACAAAGAAAACAAATTATTATAACTTATGCTGCGGATAATATGATGATGGCTAAACCTACATTAAGTCAAGCACATAGAGTTCGCTCAGTTATGCAAAACTACTTTTTTATAAAAGAAGGCGCAATTACAATTTCAAAAGACGGCATTCTTGATGTTAATATGGATAAAATGGTTCCGACTGCACAAAAAATGCTCAAAGAAATTATTGAAGTTCAGTTGAGTGGTGATTTCTCACGTGGAGAAAAATACGTAAACGATTATTTCATTTGGACAGATGAAATGGATACAATGGCTAAAAATATCAAAAAAGTATCCAAAACTCTTAACGGAAAAGTTGAATATCCGCTTGCGGATAAATTGTTAAACGAGTCATAAATTCGGCATTTAAAAAGAAATAATTACAAAACTAAACGCTTGCGGAGGAGGAACCGCAAGCGCCGTTTTGTATTTTACGAGGAGGAGATATAAGTATGTATATGACTTTATGCTGTAAAAATATTTTTTGAATAATCTATTTCCAAATCAAAAATATCCGTTAAAATAACTTCATTTGGTTTGTTATTTAAGATTTCTTCTATAATCGGTTTTGTTTTGTATAAATTTCTTTTTGAACTTAAGTATTTTATTGTTTCTCTTAAATTGTTATCAAGTTTTATTTGTAATGAAGTCGATACCGGCAAGAATTCAAAAGTCGCTTTGTTTTCAGTAACAACTAAACTTTCCTGTTCTTGTGTCTCTTGAATATTTTTTTCAGGAGATGATTTTTTCTTGTGATTAGATTTCGCTTTTTGCTGATTTTGCTGAAATTTGTAATTTACATATTTCATCGGTATGGCAATATTTGTTTCCATGTCCCTAGTCCTTTTTAATTTTCTCGGCTTCTTGTTTTTCCCTTGTACTTTATATATCGGCATTTTTTTTGAAAACTTTAATTAAAAAGGGTAAATTTTTGAAAATTGTTACAAAACTTTACAAAGTAATAGTAAAAACCTCTTTAAAAGCCGTTTTTATAGTAATATAAGAAATAAGTTTGGAGGAAGTAATGTCAGTTGTTTTGGAACAAAAACAAGGTTTAATAGCAGGAGATGGACTTTTGCCTGTGAAAATGGCACAGTATGCAAAAGAAAATGGTTTTGATGTTGTTGCAATATCTTTATCAGATGATAATTTTCGACAATTAAAAAAATATTGCTCAAAAGTTTACTCTTTCTGTCCCGGTGAAGCATTAAAAATAGAAAAAGTTTTGAAAGATGAAGGAATTAAACAATTAACATTTTTAGGGAAAGTTAGCAAGACTATAATATTAAAACGTCCAAAGTTCGATTCTAAAGCGATTGATTTTATCAAAAGAGCCGTAAGACTTAATGATGATAAAGTTATGCTTATGCTGATAGAAGAACTTGAAGCCATTGGTATAACAATTTTGGATCAAACTATTTTTATAAAAAATTTGATGATTCCATCAGGAATTTTGGGGAAAGTTCAACCGACTCAAGAACAAGTTGATGATGTGAACTATGGTTATTGGCTTGCGAAAGAAACGGGAAAACTTGATATCGGTCAATCTGTTGTAATAAAAGATAAAATGATTATGGCTGTAGAGGCAATTGAAGGTACTGATAATTGTATTAAGCGTGGATGCAAGATTGCCAAAAAAAATTCTCGAATAATAAAGGTGGCAAAACCAACTCAGGATAAGAGATTTGATATTCCGGCAATAGGGCTAAAAACTCTAAAAACAATGAAAAAGTACAAAGCAGATTTAATTGCTGTAGAAGCAGGCGAAACAATCATTGTTGATAAAGAAGATGTAATTAAATACGCAGACAAACACGGTATTGTAGTTATGGCTGTGTAAAGAAATAGAATTGAACTTGCGGAAAAATATTTTTTGTATAATGTATTTATGTTGAGTTATGAACAAGCTATAAATATTTTAACCGATAGTGGGAATTTTTATATAGATTTGAGTCTGGATAGGATTACATCTGTCTTGGAGATGTTTTCTAATCCTCAAGACGATTTAAAGTGTATCCACGTTGCCGGCACAAACGGTAAAGGTTCTGTTTGTGCGATGTTGGAAAGTATTTTAAGAACTTCCGGATATAAAACAGGACTTTATACCAGCCCGCATATATGGGAATATACAGAACGAATTAAAGTTAATGGTGTTGATATTTCTCAGGAGAAATTTGCTGACTATGTTGAAAAAATAATTAATTGCGGCATTCATCTAACTGAATTTGAAATTTTGACAGTCATAATGTTTTTATATTTTAAAGAACGAAATGTTGATATTGTTATTTTAGAGACAGGTTTGGGTGGAAGATTGGATGCAACAAATGTTATAAAACAAAATCTTTGCTCAATTATAACTCACATAGATTTGGACCACACAGACAGATTGGGTGATACAAAAGAGAAAATAGCAAAAGAAAAAGCAGGTATTATAAAACCAAATTGTCCGATAATCACAAGTATGGGATACGAAGTTATAAAAGATAGAGCTGATAAGCTTAATTCTATGTTGATTTTTGTATCGCCCTACGTTTCTCAAGATTTTGTTGAATCGCTTTCTTTAAAGGGAAAGCACCAAATTGAAAATTTAGCTCTGGTTTTAACTGCTATTCAACATTTGTTTCCCAATATTAATGATGAAACTATAAGAATTGGTTTAAAGAATGTAAAGCACCCTTGCCGATTTGAATTTATAAAAGAAAAAAATTTAATATTGGATGCTTCCCATAATCCTAATGGAGTTAAAGCTTTAAGAGATAATTTAGATTATTATTTCCCAAACGAAAATAGAAGATTCATTTTTGGTTGTCTAAAAACTAAAGATTATAAGACAATGATGAGTATTTTATTCAGACAAGGCGATGAAATATATTTAAATGAATTTAATTATCCAAATGTTTGTTCATTTGAGGAACTAAAAGGAGCCTGTCCTTATGAATCGTTAAAATACAACTCAAACATGGAGTTAAAAAACGATAAACTTAATATCATTTGTGGTTCTTTCTATATGATTTCTGATTTGTATAAGGATTTTAATATATAAATTTTTGTTATAGACACAACATTATCTGCATTGTACCGGGAAATATCTTTATATTTACTGATAGCTCCAAAATATTTACCCTCCAAATATTTACCCCCAAATATTTACCCCCCTATTTACATTTAATCCTGTTTATAATACTATTTCATTGGTTTTATAGCTTGATAGGTTCGCCCTAGTTGGGGTAAATAAAAAAACAAATATAAGCCGGTAAATAGCATATCACTTATATTATCCTCAATGGAGTTATAATTCCCGTAGTAAAACACAGTTAAAACAAAAGGAGAATTGAGATGTCAACAGCATCACTTATTGAATTACTAGAAGCAGGTGTACATTTTGGACACCAAACACAGCATTGGAACCCAAAAATGAAACCGTATATTTACGGTGCAAGAAATGGTATTTATATTCTTGACCTAAGAAAGACTACAGGTTTATTAGATGCTGCTTACGAAGCTGTTAGAGAATATGCTGCTAAGGGTAGAAATGTTCTTTTTGTTGGTACTAAAAAACAAGCTGCTGAAGTTGTTGCAGAAGAAGCAAAAAGAGCAGGTGCTTATTATATCAACAGAAGATGGTTAGGCGGTATGTTAACTAACTTTGAAACAATCAGAGGCAGAGTTAACAAATTAAGAGAACTTGAAGATTT
>CAJOOM010000099.1 GCA_905236775.1 Candidatus Gastranaerophilales bacterium | reverse complement strand
CTCCGGTTGTTGAAAAAAGGGGGCGAGGGGATTTTGATGGAGTTGTGTCAAGTGTCTCCGGTTGTTGAAAAAAGGGGGCGAGGGGAATTTGATGGAGTGGTGTCTATTCTCCCCTGGTTAGGGGAGTTAGAGGGGTATAAGCAATAACGTTTACCTTACAGGATAATACCCCCTTAATCCCCCTAACTAGGGGGAATTGCACCCAGACTGCTTTAAAACAACTTATTAACTTAAATCATATTCACTTATTCACTTCAAAAACAACTTTCCACTTTCCACTAAAGAATTCCATTTTCAATTCCCTTATTCCCCTAGTGGCTTAGTTTTTTTTGTCTAATTCTCTCAACTCAGCCAGAGTCTTAGTGGTTTTGTTTGAGGAAAGATACAATTGTGCAGCAGATTTAGAGCCATCGGTATTTGCAGGTACAGTTATCCTGCCATATTCGTTAAATTGTATATCAAAAATATTTGGATCATCAGGACAAGTTGACTCTTTACAACTAGCCTTACCTTTCCTATCCGGAGTTAC
Source organism: Candidatus Gastranaerophilales bacterium (assembly GCA_905236775.1). Taxonomy (GTDB): domain Bacteria; phylum Cyanobacteriota; class Vampirovibrionia; order Gastranaerophilales; family Gastranaerophilaceae; genus CAG-196. The sequence continues at coordinate 11,457 of CAJOOM010000099.1, read as the reverse complement.
ATTGACTGTTATTGTAAACGTATTTCTACTAAAATCCGGCAAAAGCCATAGCATACCGTCAGAAGTCATAAAAGTACGATTACTTTCGCTGATATTGCCGTCACCGTCGTCAAGCTTAGTGCAATCAACAGTGCCACTCAAGTTCATTCTGGCAGCGAAAAGATGGCAGAATTTTTCAGCAGCTTTTCCGGTTTTGCTATTTACTAGATCCTTATCAAATGTTTCTCCACTATTAATCGGTTCTCCATGATATTCGACTACACCATAGTCAAGAAAACCGAATTGTTCATTTTCATACAATTCTTCGTCGTTGATTAATTCATTAATTACTCTTGAAGTCATTTCGTAAGCCTTTTTTAGCATAACCATTTCTTTGTTAGGCTTGAGTGAAATCATCGTAGGAATCATGATTGCGGCAAGGACTCCAATAATAGCCATCGTTACGAGAGTTTCAGCGAGAGTAAACCCGCATTTTTTATAATCCTTTATGGATTTTCTTGTGTTAATTTTGTTAATTTTGTTAAATTTCATCATAACCTATTTCCTTTCATATTAACTTTTTAGTAGAAGTTTTGTATTTGTTTTCTGATAGCTAGCAGAGCATTATAGAAAACATATCATAAAGTCTGGAGGTTTTTACCCTTACGGGCTAATACCCACCCAGCCTCCCTTATTAGGGAGGGGAGATGCTACCACGTAATAATAACTGCCCCCGGCCCACCAGAAGCGGCACCATACACTTTGGAATTATCACCGTTTGGTTCGTTATTGGTAATATTACCGAAATCTGTTCTAAATTGGTAATAATTAACAAAACTCCTTGAGGCATCTTGTTTCACATGGTTCACGCTCCCAACTAATTGTTCGCATTCAGTCTCACTTGATTCACCATCAATTCTTATATCAGCATTATTAATAATGGCACCAATTCTCTCGCCTTTTTCTAGTGTTTCTGGACTTCCACCGAAATACCTGTATACAGCAGCTCTACCACCTCTTACACCTCTTGCGGTACATATAGGAACCATTATACCATGACCACCGCTTGCAATACTATCTCTCAAATCATTATCATTTTTACTTTGCCACCATTGTGTTATATAAGTTGCTATATTGGTTGTGAATCTATGGAAAAAACTCTCATCAGTAGCATTTTCAGGTTCTTCCATATTAGGTTCCGTCATAAACGCAGCTCCTAGTAATGCGGCAAAATTATATTCACCTCCAGCTAATCTTTTACTGAATACAGTATCACCTTCAGAATTAGTACAAGAAATGGATGTTGCCAAACTATTACTTATATTCCTATAATTATTTACAAGTACATTTATATCGGTATCAGTGGATTTTACATTTAAAGGTTGTCCGCCTCCAGATACATTAATCTGGCATTTATTACCCAGTCCGAATGCCGTATATGTTTCATGCTGACCTTTTCCTCCTGCACCGCCCAGTTTATATGAAACGTCATTATTATCATTTTCTACTATGATTCGCGGTTCTTCAAATTGGGTATTCATAGAACCACCAAACCTAAAGTTAGCAGTTTCGTGTCCTGTAATATTTGCATTTGGGGCAGGATTTGTGCTTCTTACTCTTATATATTCAAAAGTTGTATCTTGCTTTTCTTGATATTCTATCGGATATGTATCTATTGGATTACTATACATTCCCGGTTCACCATCTCGAGCTTTAGGATATCTTTTAGCTATTGTATTATAATTATTATCTGATGCTCGGAATCTTACTATCTCTTCAGCATTTTGTTCTCCCCACCACACATGCCATATATCATTTATCATATCATCTTTATTGAAAGGAAAATCTCTTACTGCTTTTTTATAACCTACCAGCCCGCCTTTACCGCCGGTAGCAACACTTTGTATAATATTTTTTTCGTTAGTTTTATAGCGACCGGTTACACTAAATGGGCAATCTCCTCCAGCACCACTTGGGCAAGTATCAGTTTCTATTTGAGGTACATTAAAAGATGGATAATTTACATCAGTGCCAGAAACATCTCCTCCATCACCTGCTTGATAATAGAAAGATATATCGTCCGAATGCTGCAAGGCTGGAGCATTATCGTTATTTACACCACCAGTCAAACTACTTGCAGTTTCGGCTATAAATATATTAGCTAACCCATTAGTGTAATTGACAGGGTTACGATTATTTTCATATGGAGCGCCACACGCATCACGTCTTAATGTACTATCATTCATCCTGTACAAATCACTATAATAAGCTAAAGTATTATAATCATTATTATTATCTACATTAGCACAATGACAACCTATTCCCGGACAAGACACCCAACGGAAATTATATCTATCAGGTGCAACATTCGGCAATGTGTACTCCATAACAATAGCACCACCTTTACCGCCCTTACCGCCTTGTTGTTTGACTACGGAAGTTCTCCCGTCATTACTTACATAATGCGGTTTCAAAACAAAATAGTTTTCACGGAAAGCTCTACTACCATTTTTATCATAATTATTGTTACTTGCATTCCACCATAATGATTGATAGCCTGTAATACTATCACTTTCATCTTTTACTGGCTCAACTTTTCTTCGCGCATTACTATTCATACCTACTGGTATAGAGTTAGCTGTAGTCTCACCATCTACGATAGTACCATTTTTTATTTCACTACCGGAAGCTAAATAATATTCCGGATACATTGCCTCGCAATATTCATTTAGTTGTTTTACAAGTCTTGAATCGATTATTCCACCACCATTATCTTGGGGAAACATTAAATCATAACGTCCTTCATATATAGTTTTACCGGTAAGAGTATCTCTTGGAAGTAAGAAATTAAATCCATCAGCATCACGAGACAACTTTTCTCCAAACACTTGCCCACCACCATCATAGTAGAATAATGTTCTTTTTGTACCAACTTGCGGCAAGCCGTTTGGAGCTTTTGCTTGCGGACCAATTGCTCCATTTCTATATATTTTTTCTAACATTCCTAGTTGTATATCATCACCGGTTTTTTCCAGCTCTTTTATCTCTTTATCTACATCTTCCGCTTTTTTATTTCTATAATTTTCCGGAATATCATTCAATACATTTTTTCTTATTTTATCAACATCTTGCTCCATTTCTTTATATGTATTACGCAGCTGTGTTACTTGCGTTGTTGGATCTAAACTTTTTGTATAATCCAGTTTTGCTTGTAAATCAGCATACGCGGGTATTTGTATCAATCCATAGTATGTATATGGAGGTATAGTACCATCTACACTACCTATCATTTGAACTAAATCTTCATATCCTGTTTTATAATGATCAGTACTTGAATTACCAGCTCCCAATTGCTGTAACCTACTATAAATCGGTTGCAAAGCATTATATAATGTTAGTGAGTATTTTATAGATAACAAATCATTTAAATTCATATCCCCATTAGTTGGTAATGCTTGAGAAAAAACAGCCGTACACACAGCATCAGCAGGTGAATTATATGTAAATTCGGCACTTGCACCATCACCACCGTCAGCAGTGTATAATGATCTACGGACTCTCCTACCGGCAAAGAAGTTTACTATTTGCCCCGGAGTTAGACCATATTTTTGTGAGTTTGGTCCGGAACCATTTATTATATCCGGCAAATCTCCAAGAGTTATTGTTCTTGTTATCGGGGTATCCAATGTTTCAACTTTTATATCTGCATAATTGGTTCCGCCTGCTCCGGCACTATAAAGATCTACTTTAAACCTTTTTACATTTTGAGGTATATCCTTAAATGTACAAGTAGCCCCGCTTTCTGCATTTATAACATGTCCATTATCAAGTTCGCCGTTTGATTTATATTTATATACCTTTGACTCAAATGAGATTGTTCCATCAGCATTCCTTACCGGCATACATTCATATACACCGTGGTCATCTCCACCACCGCCATCATAAGGAGATTTACTTTTTCCTGTAATTAAAGGCATTGATGCAGCCATAATTACAGCCATGACTACAAAAATAATCATAACTTCTATTAGAGAAAAACCTTGTTGTTGAGATTGTTTCATTTTTGCTCCTTATTTCTACCACACAACATACCATGCGGTAACATTATTGAGTGTATAATAATCATCATCATTTTTATTACAACTATCAGCTATTTTTGAACTTTTATTTAGAGCTAATAAATCTTCGCAAAATTGATTAACAGAATAATCATTTAACTCTACACCGGTAGAAATTATACTATCTAAATCTTGTTCTTTATTTATTGTAATAGGTTCAGAACCTTGAACATTACCATTTTCTATTTTATAAACTAAAACAATTGGTGGTTTTTTATTTGGTGGTATGTATGTACAACTACCATCATTTTTTTTCCTCGATGTACCATTTTCCTCCCAATTACTGCCATTTTGGATACACTCATAGAATCCGGCATAAGACTTTGGCTTATCTTTTTGTTTTGTGGTAATAATCTTTGCAGTTGCCATAAAAAACAATGACAAAATAAGCATGGAAACAAGCGCCTCAGCAAGCGAAAAACCTAATTTATGAGCAGATTTTTTATTGAAAAATTTTACCATACTATTACTATCGCACCTCCGCGTGGTGTATTTGAGTGATTGTTTGATTTGCAAAATAAGATACTTTCAAAAGAGTCACTATTTTCAACAAATTGTTTAAAATTATCCCCATCCCTGACCATCGGAATACCGGAGCCGCAACTCGGACGAAAATCATTTTCAGATATTGCTTGTTCATTACTCACTACAGGAGTGCGTAAGTTATGCTGCAAAAATAATATAGAACCATCTTGCACATTTACTATAGAAGCAGCATTTGTAAAATCGCTAAACCTTGCTACAGGATAATATGCCGGAGAACCATATCCCGGACAATCTCCATACCGCTCACAGTTTGAAAGACCAATTTTTTCGTTACTTATATCAGCGCTGGATGGACGAATAGAACTTATAGCATTTATATAAGCATCAAATCTATCGTCATCATTAAAAAAGATTCGCTGATCACTTTTAAATATGTCATTATTTGAACCAATAGACGGATAAAATTTTGTATCATAATTATAATTATGTTGCTTTGATTCACCATTATTTTCACCGTTATTAGCATTGTTTTCATCATGTTTTTCTATATACGAGTATTGGGAATCATTAGTGCCGTTTGATGGATATAACTTTAATTTTTGTCCGGTGCCGCCTTTTGCACTAAAATACTTTACTATACCATTATCACCGGAAGTATAATAATTTACACTGGCTCTTGGCGGAATATATCTCCATTTAAAAGCTTCATTACTAAAAGTAAGAGTGCCGGCTTGTCTCGAAACTTGAGAATTTAATACACCGTCATTATTTTGAGACCATACAATATTATTTTGTATTTGCCCATTAATCTCAGAACCCAAATCTGTCTTTACCCCTGTTGCAGTATTAATCTTTTTAATCGTTCCTTTTGATGTATTTTGTTTATCTCTGAAACATTTATCTTCATTATCATCATAAAGTTTGAAGTTCATAGCTTTTTCATTCCAATTACCGCCATCTGTGCAGACATTTATAAAATCTGGAGAACCTTTCACTGATATTGTGTAACCAATATTTCCCAAATTAATGTCAAAATTCTCCTTAGGACTTCCATTGCTGTTTAAAATTTGTCTTTCGTTAACATTAGCTGAATTTGCTACTAAACTATTTAAATTTTCAAAATTAACAGCATTATTTATAGGAAATTGCCTATTTTTGTTACTTTGTAAGATTTGCCTTCCACCAAATCCAATATGACTAGGCAAAATTATCTCAGTACAATTATCAGGGACTGACATACCAACTGATTCCTGTCTAGTACACTCACCTGTTGAATTGGGTTTTTGAATAAAATTCTTTTTGGTAGGTCCAGGAGCACCAAGTGGTGTTTTTATACCAAGATTAAAATAAGCATTTGGCGATTCCCTTACGTCTCTCCCACCAGCCTCATTATAATCCCAAGTCGATCCCAAAAACTGCCACAATTCACTTGAAAAACTACGACCGCCACTATTTGCTCTATCTATTTGTGTGCCAAAGTCTCTATTGTTATTAGCGGGATTACGATTTATAGTAATTGTATTAAATGGTATAGCCTCACCATCTTCTTCACTTTGCTCAATAAATTCAAATTTTATTTTATTTGGTTCAAAACTACTTAAACCTTTACCAGCTCCAACTATATAAGCAGTATACTTTTTGCCTTTTGCTAAATTAGTATCAAATTCGCAATAATTTTTATCAGATATAGAATCTTGTTTAGCCGCCCCATTTTTTATTTTTGAATATTGAGTTAAAGTTAAATTTCCTTCATTATCTCTTTCATAGTAACACTCAAATATTCCATTACCTTTAGAACCACCCCCCATAGGATACACTTTTGTCTTTTTAGGGCCGATTATTGGGGCTAGAGCCGTCAAAACAACCATTACAACCAGCATTGAAACCAGCAGCTCTGCTACAGTAAATCCTCGATATAATTGTTTATTGTTCTTCTTCATAGCGCTAATTCTTCTTTTCTTGTTGACGATTTTTTAAACGGAGTTGCTATACGTTTTATATAAAATGTATACATAGCACTATAATATTATACCATATGTTTCACCCCATGTGAACCCCTCGCCTTGAATACTATTTGCATAGGGGAATATGCTGATTTAAAACCGATTATTTCCATATTGCCATAATATGTTTACCCTCTCCCGTTTCCGTAGTGTTCGCTTATGCTCACACACGGCAACGACCTCCCCATGCAGAATTAAAAAAGGGGAGGTTATGCATTACGAATGCTTAGCCAAATATCTCCGCTTAGTCTAAAAAAGGGGAGACTTTCAACTGAAGAATCCCATTTTCCATTGCCTTATTGCCTTAATGCCCTATCGCCTTTCTACTTGAACCTACCCTATGCATTTTGTTCTGAGGCATTCTTTTGTTGTTCTTTTATGAATTCTTCCAGAATTTCGACAGCATCTCCTACAAGTTCCACACAAGGACGTTTTTTGTAATACAATTCGGTTCTTTCACTTGGAATTGGTGAAGTTGAATTTTCTATACCATCAAGAAGTTCTTTGCATATTATACTTCCGTTCTTTTCTTTAAATCGCTTTGCAAGTTCTTGAACTATTTTATATTGTTCTGCCTTATTTGTGCCATTATCGTCAGAAAAAGCAAGTCCAGCTGCCATAAACATGCCGGAGACTGTTCCGCAAACCTCTCTCATTCTGCCCATTCCACCACCAAATGAAAGTGATATTTTCATTGCGGTACTAAAATCCATTCCCAGTTCTTCACAAAATACACCTAACACAGCCTGAGAACAATTGTATCCTTTTTTAAATAGTTCTTTAGCTTTTTCTTGTTTTTCGCTCATTTTAGACCTCGATATTAGTTATTTTTCTCTGCAATTTGTTTAAAAATTACATTATGCATATATTAAGCCAAATACTTTTGCAATGTCTCTCTATCAAAAACTTCTATACTATCTTTCGAGTGAATAAATATCAAGCAAGAAATCAGTGTTTTAAATGTTTGAAAATCTTCAAATGCCAACTTCTGTCTTAAATCAGTCATGTTATTTGCCATAAATTCTGTCATAATAGTTTTGTCATTGTAAAATAGCTCTGACAAAAATTCAAATGCATCACGAGTTTTGATTCCCTCAAGATAAATAATATCCGGAGATTGAAATTCTACAAATCTAAGAGCTTTGTCCATATTAAATCCGATATTTTCGTTAAGTTCGCACTGATTTACACCATTTAATTCGTATTTAGCAATAGATTCAATTGTCATAATATTTTTATTTTCTTTTACACATTCCAGCAAAAGAGAATATATAATATGTGTTTTACCGCTGAGAGGGGAACCGCATACAAGTATTATGCCAGGAGTGTGGAGTGCATTATATATTACACTTCTTGATTTTTCATCAGGAATAATTGTCGATAACATTTGCGGCGGTTTATATATTTTAAGCGAAATCCTTTCTCCCATAATTGTAGGGAAAGATGATACTGATGCTATTAACATTGTATTTTCGACTTTAAAACACAATTTCCCTAGCTGCGGAATCTCGCATACAGAAGCATCTAAATTAGAAAGCATTTTTAGTTTAGAAACAAATGCTGAATTTAATATCGCAGGAATTAGCCCCTTATCAATACTTTCACTGTTCTTTTTGAAAACTACTCTCAAACCGTCTTCAACTTGTTCAAAATTTAACTCGTGAACGTCTTCTATAATAGCTTGTTTTAGAATTGCACGAATAACGTGTTGAATATGTTCCTCTCCAGCTTCTTCTTTATGAAGTTCTTCAGTCCAGTCAAAAGCTTGAACATCTTCTTCAGACACGGTTATGTTATCTACTGTATCAGCGACTTTATAATATTCATCTATTTTTTTTATTATACTGTTTTCTGATGAAATAACCGGTTCAATTGAACATTCTGCTGTCTCTATAATTTTGTCTATAGCAAATAAATCTAAAGGATCGGACATTGCTACAGTAAGGACATCTTCAATTTTAAAAAGCGGAATGATTTTATATCTTCTTGCATCGGGAAATGATATGAACTTAAAGCATTTAGGGTCCGGAGTATAGTCATCCAAGTTTACGTACGGAATATGCAATTTTGATTCTAAGAATTTAAGAAGTGTATCTTCTTCTAAAATTCCTGAATTGATTAAAGCTTGTCCAATATTTATTCTTTGTATACCGGCTAATTCTTCAGCTTTTTCTAATGTTTCATACGTAACGATTCCATCTCTTACAAGTTCGTATTTTAGTTTCTCTAATGTTTTATTTGTAATTGTATCCATAAAATCTCACTACCGCAAAAATGCACAATTATTCACATAAAAATTATACCAAATAATTATGTTGTATTCAAATATTCTATAGCGCATAAATTGAAGTGTTTTAACTATTCAAAGCACACAATTTCGTTTTTTAAAGTGTATAAAATAAGTTCAGCCCTATTATGTACATTGAACTTTATATAAATTTTTTCTACGTAAGTTTTAACTGTAGAAATTGATACAAAAAATTTTTCTGCAATTTGTCTATTTGTTAAGCCTGATATAAGACTTAGCATTATTTCGTTTTCCCGTTTTGACAGTAAATCAAATCTTTTTAACTTAACCATAATTCCATGATATTATGTTATAAAAATTATGGATTAATATATTTTCCAAAAAAAATTTTTTTGTAAATTTTTGTAAAAATTTTGGGGTAAAAAATATATTAATTATAAATTTTATATATAGAAATATAACTTCCATGCTTTTTATGTATTAAAGATATCACTTATTTGAGAATCTGCCGGTACATAAATATCCTCATCTTCAAATAAAGGCAATATTAATAAATTATTCAGCTTTTGGAGTTTAATATCCTTAACATTAATAAAATCAACATTATTTATATCATCAAGAATTTCAAAATAATTTGATTGATAATATTCTAATGTATTCAAAATAGAAGATAAATCTTTTTTTGCTTTTAATTTTTCATCACCGCTAACTTCATTGTATAAATTTATAAGTATTTTATATGCTTTTCGCGACATTTTATTAAATCTGCCATATTCTTTTTGATATTTTTTTAATCTCATATATTCTCCTAGTGAGTTCACTACTGTGAACTAGTGTACAAAGAAAATTTTTTATTATCAATATATAGTTCATAAAAGTGAATATAGTATGAGAGATGAGAAATTAGGACAAATTCTTTGCAAAAGAATTGAATCTTTAATAAAAGAAAATAATTTAACAATTGAACAATTAGCATATCAGAGCGGTATATCAAAAGGCGGTTTGAGTGAAATTGTCAGACAAATGAAAGAACCGTCAAATTATACAATAATGAAAATTTGTGTTGCTTTAAATATTCATATGTCAGAATTTTATGATTTTGATAAGTTAAAAAATTATATGAAATCTAAAAGCTAAGTATTGACAACGACAAATAACCCTACTTCACAATAAAAATGCGTCCAAAACTTGAACGCATTTTTATATTTTGAGGGTGTTAAAAAAACTTCGTTTTCACTGCAAACTCTTTTTGTTTATATTTACCCCTATTTACCCCTTCATAGCGTTTTCAACAGCAACGGCTACTGCAACGGTTGCGCCAACCATCGGGTTGTTGCCCATACCTATTACACCCATCATTTCTACGTGAGCAGGAACAGAAGAAGAGCCTGCAAATTGAGCATCACCGTGCATTCTGCCCATAGTATCTGTCATACCATATGATGCAGGGCCTGCTGCAACGTTATCTGGGTGAAGTGTACGACCTGTACCGCCTCCGGATGCTACTGAGAAGTATTTTCTGCCGTTTTCCCAGCACCATTTTTTATAAGTACCTGCTACAGGGTGTTGGAAACGAGTCGGGTTAGTTGAGTTACCTGTGATAGAAACGTCAACACCTTCTTTAATCATAATAGCAACACCTTCGTTAACATCATCAGCGCCGTAGCATCTTACTTTTGCTCTTTCGCCGTCAGAGAACGGAGTTTCTTTAACGATTTTTAATTCGCCGGTTTTGTAATCATATTCTGTTTCAACAGAAGTAAAACCGTTGATACGAGCAATAACGTGAGCTGCATCTTTACCAAGACCGTTCAAGATAACTCTTAGAGGCTCTTTTCTAACTTTGTTTGCGTTTCTTGCAATACCAATTGCGCCTTCAGCAGCAGCGAATGATTCGTGACCTGCTAAGAAGCAGAAACATTTTGTTTCTTCTCTTAATAACATTGCGCCCAAGTTACCGTGACCGATACCAACTTGACGTCTGTCACCAACTGAACCCGGAACCGCAAATGCTTGCAAGCCGAGTCCGATAGCTTCGGCAGCTTCTGCCGCAGTTTTGATACCTTTTTTAATTGCGATAGCACAACCTAAAGTATAAGCCCAAGATGCGTTATCAAAAGCGATAGGCTGAATGCCTTTAACAATAGCATCTACATCGATGCCTTTAGATAGACATAAATCGCGAGCTTCTTCCAAAGATTTGAAACCGTATTCAGGTAAAACTTTAGCTAACGTTGCTTCACGTCTGTCTTGTCCTTCAAATTTTACTGTCATAATTTATTTTCCTTATTTTCTTATAACTAAACAACTTATTTAGTTAATAAGTTAATAGGTTAATAAGTGAATAAGAAAAAGTTAAAAATCTTATTAACTTATTAACTTTACTCTTATTAACTTTTTATTCTTCTCTCGGGTCGATATACTTAACCGCATCAGCGAATCTGCCGTAAGTACCTACGTTTTTATCAAATGCTTCTTTAGGATCAACACCTTTTTTGATAGCATCCATAAATTTACCCATGTTAATGAATTGATATCCGATAACTTCGTCGTTTTTGTCTAAACCAAGTTTAAGGATATATCCTTCTGTTAATTGAAGGTATCTTACACCTTTTTGTTTAGT
>CAJOOM010000098.1 GCA_905236775.1 Candidatus Gastranaerophilales bacterium | reverse complement strand
TTCGCCATTATTTCGCACTTCAAATTTAGTAATAGCTGAAAAGTGCATTTAGTTTGAGATTTGCGGGTAGTTTGAGAAAAACGGAAAAGTCCGTTTTGAAATCGCAAATTTTTCGTTTGCGGAACTAAAAAAACAAAAACTCAATGACCATGCTGTAAAGTAACAATAAGAATGAGAAAAATTCAAGTAGGCTAAAATGTAGTATATACAAAGCTTTAGCAGTTATTTTAGGGTTTTGGAAATTTAGAAAATTTTCAAACGGAACTTTTTCTTTGATTTTTTGTTGTGTTAAAAGACAAAATTCAATAATAGATTAAAATTTTTTTATTCAAAAAGTAACAAATAATTTGAGAAATTTTAAAATTTTTCACGAAAACGGAACCTAAAAGGAACTTTTTTGCGGAACCAAGCGGAACTCAATCATATCAAAATAATGGATACGTTGCCTCAAAGTCTCCTAATGTATACTTAATTCTTGTATTGTGAAATATTGGACTGTCAACTTTTGAACTACGTATTCCTGTATATTTTTGTATAACATTTTCACCATCCAGTATTTTGAGTTCAAATTCCGAATTACGGCGTTGAAATACGAATTTGTAATTATTGTATTCTTTATTTGTATTTGTATAATAATCATATACTTGTTTATAAAAATTTAATTCATTATCTGTTACAGCTTCTTCCACAGAAGGGCTGCAATATTCATATTGAGAACGAGAAGTACTTACTACCATATTACGAGGTCTATCATCTGTTTTATTTTGTTTGTTCAATTCAGTAATATAACTTTTTTCTCCTTCTATTAATTGTTCATACATTTTTTCTTGTTTTTGTAACGAAGACTTATCAATAACTCGATCTTTTATTTCCGGTCTAGAAATAGAAAATGTACAAAAATGATTTTCTCCGTTATAATCTTTAAAAAAGTGTAAAGAACAATAATCTGCTTTTTCATCAGCCAATAATGTTTTATCATTATATTTTATTACAGCACCCTTTGGAATTACTATTTCTTTGCTTATAGGTTGTACATTAAATATAAATTCTTTTTCTTCCGGTAATTTTGTAAAATCGATAGAGTATAATTCGCCATCATCTGATATTGCATAATACTTATCTTCATTTTTAGCTATATCAAAAAATGAATAATCTTTATCGTAATTGCTTTTATAGTATTTGCTGAAAATATTACCATTTTTGTCCTTTACAAAAACTCTTGATGTATGTGGAGAGTTTAAATTTACTCCATCATCTTCAAAAATTGTTGCCAAATCTTTAGTTGTTCCGTCGGGATATGTAATGGTTGAACCTTTTGGAATCTCAAAATCTTCTTTTATTGCATATTCGGCATTTTTATCTATTTGTGGATATCCAAATTCTGTCATTTGCAATTGTGTATCTTCAGGAAGTGTACCTGAATATTTCGGAATTTTATTTTCTTCTTTCTTTAACTCTGAAGCTTCATCTGATTTATCCTTTCTTTTTCTTCCCAGTCCAAACAACGAAAGAAGTCCTGCTTCTGTTGCCAGTGTACTTGGATTGTTGCTCATATATTCAATATTTTGCTTATCGTCTGTATTATTTTGATTAATAACATTTGTTACAACAACACTACTTGTCAATAATAATGCCGGAAGCAAGACTTTTTTTGATGTAATTTTTGAGATTTGCATAAATCACCTATAAAATTTTCTACACACTTTACATAAAACATGTAAATACTAAAAATTGCTAAATTATCTAAAAATATTACAAAAATTTTACAAAAATTTCTAAAACTCCCTGTTACTTTTTCTCAAACCACGTGTTAATTTACACCAGATTTTAAACGGACTTTATCAAAAAGTCCTTTTTTTGATTGTCGGAATTAAACGTGTCTACGTATTTTGCTGGCACAAAACTCCGCACTCTGCCGGCAAGCCGCTTTTTAATGTCAATTTTCCCGACAGTAGCGGGATTTTAGAAAAACAGAGAACACAATAAAGAGAAATTTTTAACTTTGCTAAAAAGAGAAAATTTTTATTTTATTATTACAATACTTTTACGGCTTGACCTTGACCAAATATAGTGTGATAATTGAACCATGAATTATTATAAGAAATACACACCGTATTTATTTCTTCTACCTGCTGTTGCAGTGTTGGTTGTATTCTTTTTCATACCGTTTTTTCAAACATTCGGATTAAGTTTTTTTGATTATTCTTCTAGTTTGTATCACCCGACATTTAGCGGATTTGATAACTATATAAAATTATTCAAAGAACCTATTTTTTACAAAGTTATGTTTAATACATTTATGTATCTTATAATTGCAGTTCCTTTTTTAGTGACATTTCCGTTGTTTTTAGCAATATTAATAAATCAAAAAATAAGAGGCATAACATTATATAAAATCCTTTTATACTTACCGGTAATTGTTTCGATTGTTGTAGCAGCAATTGCATTTAAATGGCTTTATGCAGGACAGGGAATTTTGAATTATGCATTATCATTAATACATTTATCTCCGATAAATTGGCTTGTAGATACTAATTGGGCATTATTTTCCGTTGCTGTTGTAACTATTTGGAAAGGGATTGGATATTATATGATGATTTATCTTGCATCATTAATGAGTGTTCCGCAAGATTTGTATGAAGCTTGTGATATAGATGGTGCAAACTTTATAAAAAAACATTTAACGGTTACAATTCCGCACATTATGCCAACAATCGCCCTCGTTTCAACAATAAGTACTATTTCTGCAATGAAAGTTTTTGCAGAAATTTATGTTATGACAAAAGGCGGACCGTTAGATTCGACAAAAACTATAGTTTATTACATATATGAACGAGCTTTTGAAAATTTAGATTTAGGCTACGCATCTGCTCTTGCTGTAGTATTATTAGTTATAGTTATGATTTTTTCTTTGATTAATATTTTATGCTTTGAAAAAAATAAGTATGGAGATATTTAAAATTTTAATAGCGAGGTAAAGTAATGAAAAAAGGGGTATTATTAGCATTAATTTTAAGCATATTTTTATTTACTGGCTGCAAACGGTATGACTCTATTGTAGAATACGTTCAAGCAATGCAAGAGGTTAGAACAAAATTAAATTCTTATACTCTGGAAGTGGATGTCTCAACAAACGGAACGGATGAGCATTATATTGCTTATATTAAGCATAGTAAATGGAAAACTGAAAAAATAGATAACAACAAAGCTTACATTGATGGAATTCTTTTTGACGGAAAAGAGGTTTGGACGTATTCAAATTCAAAATCATCAGCTGTTCAAGTTCCGTTCCGTCTCATGCTTGCTATGCAAGGAATTAACACTAATAAAACCAATGACACGGTAATGAAAATAGTTAATCCGGTAGGAGTTTTGCTAACTTGGTCATTAAATGAAATGACAGGTGAAGTTAATGAAGAATCCTGGGACTTTGGTAAGATGAAGAAATATAATGGCTATAGATGCAGAATGATTGAAAGCCTTGATAATGATGATGTTGTTTGTGTAAGTGATAAGTATGGTGTAGCAGTTTATGCAAAAATACAAGATTCTAAAACAAATAAAACAGTTGAGTATAACGTAAAAAATATAAGCAACAGAGATTTATCGGAAAAAGATATGGATGTACCCGATGGAATTAAAAAAATATCGATATCCGGAATCCTAAAAGATTTTCTTAACTAATTGATTTGTAAAATAGTCGGTTGAGCAATGTAATAAATATATTTTTAGCCTAAATTAAGGTATGAAAAAATTTTTTATTATATTTGCTTTGATTATATTACCTGTTTTTGCTTATGAAGTTTTTACTCCGGATGATTATAAATATCAAAAAGAGGGTGATAAACTTTTGTTTGTTGTAGATTTTTCAAATAGTATGAGTGAGTATCTTGAACATCAAACAAAAGTAAATCAAGTAAAAGAAATGATGACTCATATTCTGCCTCAAATATCGAATGACACAGAAGTCGGACTTAGAGTATACGGGCATACTTGTAATCTCATAGCATATAATGCTTGCAGAAGTTCAGAACTTGTCGTTCCTTTGGGATTGAATAACTCTACCCAAATTGCAACTGAACTTCATCGCCTGCGACCAAGAGGAATGACTCCTATTACATATTCACTAAAACAAGCTGTTAAAAAAGATTTAAACAGTTGTGACGGTATAAAACATATTATATTACTCACCGATGGCGGCGAGAATTGTGATGAAAGTCCGTGTGATTATGCAATAGAACTTATGAAACAAAGGCGGGATATAAAAATTGATGTAATCGCTTTTGATGTACACGATGGTGATGACTTAGCACAGTTAAAATGTACGGCTGATGTTACCGGAGGGCATTTTAGTGAAGCAGATACAAAAGCAGAACTATTTCGCTCTATGGAAGATATGATATTACCGCATAAAAATGTCGAAGCTGTAATATATGGACAAGAATAAGTAGATCACGAAAAAGATGTCGAAATTTAATCGTTGTTCAAATCGTGTTCAAAAATTAATTATATTATTTCTTTTACATTTTCAATATCATATAATGGAATATTTAATAAACCGTTATTTTCTTCATAATCCGCTAAAGATGTTCTGATTGATATTTTGGGTTCATATTTTTGTCTGAAGCTTTTTAAACTTTTGGCTTGTAAATTTATCGTAGCTTTTGCTTCAACCGGAATAATGTTGTTTTTATATTGTATTAAAAAGTCTAATTCAGCTCTATTACTTGCCCAATAAAATACAGGTAAATGACCAATCTCCTTCAGCAAAATTATAACACAAACTACATTTTACGCACGACTTTTTGTGTAATTTACTGCATTTTACGCACGACTTTTCGTATATTTAAATAAGTTTGTAATAAATAATATATCTAAATGATACGATTTTAGACACATATACTTGATGTTTCTAATTGAAATAGTGATTAAAGTCCGTGTGATTCTATCTTCTCAATACCTTTATCCTTAATATATTCAATTTCTTTAGTACGTAGTTTAAACCTACTCCTAAAATTTGACCTTGCTAACCTATCCAAAATATTTTTAATCATTGTCAATTGCTTTTATCCATTTACCCAAAGTACTATGATTCATGTGATTATACCAACCGTTATAACAGCCCTCTATTTTATCATTCGTGCAATAACTGAAAAAAGTCATATATCCATCATTTACTGTTAATTTATAGTCTTTATAATCATTTTGTGGTTCATAAGAAAAATTTTTGTAGATTTTAACATTATCTTCTATTGTTTTAGGGTAAACTCCGTTATTCACTTTATATTGCTCTAATGATTCAATAACTGGCTGATATTTTTCTAATTTTGATAATGCAATCTTATTATCAACAAAATCTTCTACATTAGTAGTTATATGTATTAATATCCAACCAAATATTCCCATCAAAATATTTGTTACTATAAACTCTTTTTTTAGCGGTAACAATGATTTGGGTGTACATAAAGTTACAATAAGCGCTGATGGTAAAAACATAAAAAGTGTTAAGAATCCGATAAACATTGGAAATATAACATCTCCCCAAAAATGTGCAATAATCCAATAAATCATGTTTGTAATTGGGACTGCGAATGCTATTAAAAGAATACGTTTATGTAAGCTTGTTATTTTCTTAAATAAAAAGTACAAAACCAATATTGTTGGTGAAAAGACAATAATAAAACCTAACAATAGAAAAACAGGTTCTAATATACAATAAATTAAGGCTGATATAATACCGTCTTTTGTTATTAAGTCGTTACTACCGACAACAAGAACCCAAATCAAACTTAGTATAAAACATACACCATACCAAATTCCAAAAATTTTTATATGATCATTTTGCGAACTTCTTTGTTTTTCAAGTTCAACTTCTTCAGATATATAATCTTCCATTGATAGCCTCCAATATGATTTTTTATATATTCTATAAAATCAAGTGAACCAAAAAGCAGGTCTATAATAAGTATTATTGTAACTCAAAGCATTAAAATTTTCTTGTTACATCAAATGATAAAATACTTTTAACAATAAATTCTATATTGGCATTGACTTAAAAAATCTGCCGAAGAGGAAGGACTCCGTTGGCGCACAGAAAAACAGTACTAAATGTACTGTTTTTCGTGGAATATAATAAAAATC
>CAJOOM010000097.1 GCA_905236775.1 Candidatus Gastranaerophilales bacterium | reverse complement strand
GATTAAAGTTCCAATGAAGTTCAAAGTAAAAATTAAACTCCAAAGAATTGTCCTCTTTCAAGTTCCAAGAATATTTATTTAATTGTGTCTTGCGATAACTTTCAAACGCATCTTGAATCTCTTTTGCAAACTTTATCCTAAATTCTGAATACGGAATGTCCAACGTCTCTTTGGTTAATTTATTTTTCAAAATCATCCTCAAACCCTTTTATATTATCGAGTTCAATGTTGTAGCGATTGCCGGTTTTATCAACACAGGTGGCGAAATCAACGGTTTTATCGGCATATTTGTTTTCCCATAAGCAAATTAGCAAACCGATTTCTTGCGTTTTTAAGTTTAAAATTTTTGTTCCGTATAGCTTATAATCTTTTTCAATCATATTATGTTCCTTTCATCAGGAACATTAATCGATTATATTTAGAAAAATATCAAGTGTAATATCAGAATTCTGTATCATAACGACACAAACACAAAACAACATTTGAAATGTATTCTTCTTTATTTTTTGTCGAAATTTCATTATTACATCTTGCTTGTTATATAACAATAAAAATTATTTTAATTTCTGTTATAATTAATGTCTAGCTAAAGAATTAATGTATAAGGATATAATTATGTTTAAAAAATTAACATTAGAGAATTTTAAGGGATTCGCTAGAAAACAGTCCATAGATTTAAAACCAATAACATTAATATATGGTGCAAATTCTTCTGGCAAGAGCTCAATATTGCAAAGTTTACTTTTACTTAAACAAACATTAGAACAAAGTAATGATAAAAGTGCAATACTATTATCTAAAGGTAAATATGTAGATTTAGGTAACTATAATGAATTTATTAATGCTCATGACAGTGAAAAAAAATTATTAATAAAACTGAAATTACCATCATTTAGAGCTCAATTGCAGTATTTTCCTAAAGAAGTAGAACATGAAAAAATTGAATCATCTGTTGAAATTGTTTTTTCTCATGAAAACACATTGGAAATAGAGAGTTTTAGTCTATACATAGATGATGATATGATTATGACTCTTTCTCGAACATCAGATGATATTAAAACTCATAGATACTTTTACTTTTTCCCTCGCGCAGAGGAACAAGTACGTAAGAAAAAAGTAAATTTTGAGATAACAAATATAAACATTAATAGTAAATTTTATAATAAGATTATTAAAAATATAATATCCGAATTCCCGCATAATTTAAAAAAAGAAAATTTTAATCATAGATTAGGACTGTTAGATTTAAATAACGAAAAGGAAGATAACTATAAAGCATATTTAAAATTAAAAGATATTATTGAAAATGATAAAAAAAATGAATTAAATGAAGAAATTTTAAATTATTTTAAAAAATTTATTTTTAATTTTACAAATTTTTTACCTAATATAAGTATGGTACGAGAAGAAAACTTTAGTCTTTTTGATAAATTACCAAGAGATTGTCAGATAATATTACATATTGAGAGTTTATTTAATGCAGTATCTGACATTGTTACTGATATATTAGAAAAATTGTATTACATTGGACCACTGAGAAAAAATCCGGAAAGATATTATATTTCAAGTGGGAATGTATCTAATTATGTTGGTAAAACGGGTTTAGAGTCTCCTGATATTTTGTACGAAAATGAAAATAACATTTTAAATACAACTAATAAATGGCTGAAAAAATTTACTAATTATACATTAAGACCGACCAATACAACTAGAAAAACAAAGAATACTGGAACTCAAAATGTTTATTCTTTAAGACTTATTGATAATACTACCAAAATGAATGTAAATATAACAGATGTGGGGTTTGGTATAAGCCAGATTTTACCAATAATAGTTCAGTCATTTATGGAAAAATCAAGCACTATAGTAATCGAGCAACCAGAAATACACATTCATCCTAAGCTACAGGCAGAATTGGGAAGCATGTTGGCAGAAGCATGCAAAAATAATATGTTTATTATTGAAACTCATAGTGAAAATTTATTACTAAGGTTAAAAAAATTAGTTCGCAATAAGAAATTAGACAAAAACAAATTATCTATAATTTATGTAGATAAAACAAAACAAGGATCTATATGTTATCCAATAAGACTTGATGATAATGGTGATTTTATTGATAAATGGCCAAAAGGATTTTTTGAAGAAGATATTGAAGAGTTGTTTGATAAATGATAAATACAATTGTTGTACATCCAAATATATTTAACGTAGAAATGTTGACAGACAAAGAATCTGATTCTTATTTGGAAACTATAAGAATTTGGGAAAAATTTTGTTTAACAGATAGTGATGTTGTAATTATAGATAATAATGGAAATATTAAACGAGAAATAAAAAGTTTATATACAAATATAGATCGTCCAGAAACTATAAAAAAACTGGAAGCCCTATTTAAATTGTTAGAGAAAAGATCAATAAATGTTGAACCAGCCACAATAGATTTCTCTGCAAAAATAACATGTGAAAATACATTATGCATCGTCAAACGCATATTCCCAAATATTTTATTTATGAAAAGTACTAGTTGTGAATATAGAAATTGTAATCGTTGTATAAAAAATATAAATTCAAAAATTTGTTTAAAATATTCTGATAAAATCGAGCAATGGCAGAAAACTCCCACAAATTATTCTTCAACTCCAGGAAAATATAGTTTTAATGAATTGATAAAGTATCTTGGTTATAATTTACTAACTAAATATTGTAATGAGTTTATTTTATATGATAAAAATATAATTCCTGAAGATTCTCGGGGCATCACAGTAGAATATCAATATAATATAAAATTATTTTTTAAATATTTTAAAAATACATCTGTAACACCTCAAATTATAACTTATGTATCATGTAATCAATCTGAAGAGTCTATAAATCATACCAAAAATGTAATTGCAGAAATTGCTTCGAATCTAAATATTAGTATTGACTTAAAAATTTTAAGAGATCGTGATCTTGAAGATGAATATGCAGAGCAGATCCATCAAAGATATATAATGACAAATATTGCGAATTTTTCTTCTGACAGAGGGCTAAATATAATAAACAAAACAACTGGAAAAAATCGGAGTTTTGATATAAACAATATACCATATGAAAAAGTAAGAATGTTTAAAAATTATCTTAATCATTTAAAACCAATATAAAAGTTACAATATGTTTATTTATATGTTTAATATAAAATAATTCCAATTATTTGGAAATCTTTAGTTAATATATGCTATTCTTCTGATGCTAAAAGCAGGGTATTTTCTTTTTGAATCATATCAGCAAGTTCTTCTTCTGTCGGAAGAACAGTTTTATATTTACTTGCAAAAATTTGTTGGCTTTCTTGAAGGATCGAATATTTAACCATAGTTTCAGATTTATCGGTACATAATATGATACCAATTGTCGGATTGTCATCTGCACCACGCTTTAATTCATCAAACATTCTGACATACATATCCATCTGACCGATGTCTGCGTGGGATAATTTTGTAGTTTTTAAATCAATAACCACAAAGCATTTGAGCAGGTAGTTGTAAAACACCAAATCAGCATAAAAATGGTCTGTTTCTGTACTAATTCTAAATTGGCGTGCAACAAAAGAAAAACCTTTGCCTAGCTCAAGCAAGAATTTTTGTAAATTGTTGATTAACGCTGATTCTAATGCACTTTCTTTGCCTTCAATATTTTCCGGTAAATCAAGAAATTCTAAAACATACGGATCTTTAATAAATTCTTTTGTATCAACCACAGCCGGCAAACATCTTTCTGCATCGTTTGATTTTTCTTGTGTTGATAAAAGCCTATGATAATAACCACTTTTTATATTACGTTCCAATTGTCTTGAAGTCCAATTTTCAGCAGCAGATTCTTTTAAGTAATAGTCTCGTTCATTCTTGTCGCTTATCCTTATAATTGTACGGATATTTGTCCAAGATAAATTCGCTACGCACTGCGTGTCGAATTCAGGATAAGTGAGGTAAAATTGGCGCATATTCTTTAAATTGGCTTCAGAAAAGCCTTTGCCAAATGTATCAGTTAAGTATTTTGACAAATTTTCAATAAGTTTTGTTCCATATTCTGCCCTAGAACTGCCGCCTTGTTCTTCTTCAACAATACGTTGTCCAATTTTCCAATAGGTTTCGACCATAATTGAATTTACAGTATTATAAGCTTTCGCCCGAGCGATATTTAATAACTCCGCTATATCACTATAAATCTTAGAAACTTCTTTTGCCATAAACACTCCAAAATACTTATATTTAGTACATTTATTATATCATAAAATCGGACAAAATTTTATATTGTACTTATTCTAAAAGCAAATTGGAGTACGTGGATATTATTGATAAGGTTGTTGTATGCGTATTGAATGTCTTACTTTTTAATAGGATATAATTCTAAATATTCATGACCTTCATAATCATGTACATCCGATTCGTAATTGTCTATTATCGGATATACATAAATTTTTGGATATACTTTTTTACCATTAAAGTATCCCAACTCCCAAGGCATCCAAGTTGATTTTTGTGAGTTTTTGGAAATTACAAAATACAATTCTTTGCAATGTTCCATTCTATTTTGCAAAACTTCTGCAGTTTTTTTATTTGCTTTAGATGGATCTAATTGTGGATCATCAACTTCACAAAGGTAAGCATCTTTATTTTCATAGTATTTTATATATGCTTTTAGCTTAAGTATTTCCTCAATGTCCTTTGAAGCATGGCAAAGAAATACATCGAAATTTTTATAAGAAGGTGAGGCTATATTTCTTTTGTATTCTTCTTGTATATTAAGATACGTTCTGTAGCTTACATTTGAGACATTACTGTTTAAAACACTTCTTTTTATCATATGTACCTCTTTAGCAATTTGTTAGTTTTTTTATTCCATCGATTATACTTTGCTGTTGCCAACCAACACGTAAAGTTGCGTTTTTAGTCACATATTCCGCTTCTCTTTCCTGGCCGAACGGTGTGACAGCTAAAATTGGCTTCTTCATAGCAACAGCAGTATCAATTTCAAATTGCATCCATTCACTATGAACAGCATACATTGCTGTTGGAACAATAAATACAGAACATTGCCTAATGTGTTCCGCTATTGCCTGTTCGAGTTCGCGATTACTTAGACCTTCTAGCTTCTTATCAACAGAAATACTACAGTCTGCAAAACTGTAATACGGAGCATTATCTAACCATTCTTTGATTCTATCATATTCGTCATAAGTCCAGCGGTGTGAAATAAAAATTCTTCTAGTCCAAGACATATTCTACCCCCTTCAAACTAAGCTTGTCTTTGAATTCGTTATACCAATCGGTATCAATACAATTTTTACTATAAATATTCTTTATGTAAGTTAAATTTTTTAAAGTTGACTCTTTTTGCCAAGGTTGAATTTTATTTTGTATATCCAAGAGACAAATTTTATTAATTATTTCAGATAAAACACTAAATCTTTTGTATAGCACCTCTATTTCATATAACGTAGCTAAGTACCAATAATCATTTTCATCACTATGTAATAAAAGATCATACTCAACAACTCCAAGCACTTTTTCCATTTTATTTATTAAAGATTCTTGTTGAGTAATTGCATATTTTTTAAAAAGCAAAGTCGCGAGATTAATACCGGGATAATAATCTGTTATATCTGAATTAAAACCTTCTCTGTATGCTTGAATTGACAAACTTAAGTAACTGTTTTTAGCTTTTGGATTGCTTTCCGCCTCGTACAACGATTTATAAATACTTCCCAAAATACCATACGTTTCTGAACTTTTTCCATCTTTTAATAAAGACTCTTCTATTACATCTTTTGCAAGCATTCTGTCTGTTCCGTCCCCACGTTTATTGTATGCTAGAGCTAACTGTTGTTTGTAATAAACATCTTTTATACCTTCTATAAAGAGTACATTATTAATAAATTCTATTATATTTGACCATTCTTTTCTTTCTTTAAAATTTTCAATTATATAGAATGCGAGTGACTTTATTGATAAACCATGTTCTTTTATATTATTAAAACATAAGTCTATTTCTTCTTTGCAGCTAGCATTTTTAATATCTTGTATTACCTTTTCATAATTTGCTTGTTTTTTCTTGTATATATTTAATCGTGCTTCACATAATTCAGTTCTTGGAAAATCTTCAATTAATTCAAAAGCAGGACTATCTTTTACACTGTCAGATTCATTAATTTTTACCAAACGTTTTTTTATTTCCTCTTTAAGGATTTGAGCATTTTCATCAGAAAGTTCTCCACTATTTAACTCATATGGTATTGCCCTTTCAAAAGAAAAGTCAAAAGGTAATTTTGAGTCCTTATCAAATATTATAATGGTATGATTTTCTCTTGCACAATGCCTAAAACCAAGTTCATAGCATACGTTTGCATTTTGATTGCTCATATCTACAATTGCAATATCCGAACAAACGAGTCTTTCAAACATTAATGTATGTATTATACCCCCAGTTATTTCTTCATCGGCACGGATAATTTGCAATCCCATTTCTATACACGCTGGTTGAATGGCTTTCTTGTATATAGAATCAAAATCAATTTTTAAGCGTCTATTTCTATGAGATGCCTGTATACCAAAAGGCATAATTGCAAAAACTGTTCTCAAAATCCTACTCCTTATAAATAATGTTAATTTAACAAATTTTTGTTGCCAATTATAAATACAATTTCTGAATATTTATGATAGAGATTTTCATACTTTCTTAATAACTCTATATTACATTAGTTTCTGAGTAATAGCAAGTTAGCCATGTGGCTGATTAGGAATCAGACTTACTTAAAACTTAAGTTTTATTGTTTCAACCATATAATTTAATCTCCATCTCACAGTTAATTTAATCTTGTTCTGTATGTTAAATTACAATGAACCTCAGATTAACAGACTTATTGAATTAGTACTTTTATCTGATGGTTTTTATAATATTAAGAAATCTTATGATGGAATTAAAGCTCTAGAAACTATTAAATCCGATAAACCTGATTTGATTTTGCTTGATGTTATGTTACCATCTCTTGATGGCTTTTCTTTATGCAAAAAAATCAAAGAAGATGAATATTTGAAAAGCATTCAAGTGATTATGCTGACTGCAAAAAAAATGGAAGAAGATATTATAAAAGGGTTTGAAAGTGGAGCTATCGATTATATCTCAAAACCATTTAATAATAAAATTCTGCTTGCAAGAGTAAAAGCACATTTGAAAAACGTTAATTTTTCTTCGCACTCTTATCGTAATATTATAATTGACGATGTTAAAAAGACTGTAACTATAAATAATCAAGAGGTTGAACTTACAAAATTTGAATACAAAATTTTGAAAACATTTGTGTCAAATGTAGGAGCTGTTTTTTCTCGCTCACAACTTCTTTCATACCTAAGAGGCGATGACGGATTTGATATATCAGAGAGAGCTATTGATGTTCAAATATTAAATTTAAGAAGGAAACTCGGCGAAGTTGGTTCAAATATTGAAACAATAAGAGGTCTTGGATATAAACTAAAAGAATAAATTATAGTTAGTGTATTGTTACATTTGATTTTTAGTACAAAACTGTACCAAGAAATTTTAGCCTTTTTAACCTTATTTAGCTGCAAAATTTCTGCTCCTTATAGTGCTCTAGTGTCAGACAGATTATCAAAAAGACCAAATGAGACGAGCAAACGTCTTGAAGAAGATAAATCTGCAAACTTTTATTATAATGTATTTTTTACCCGAGCAAAAATTTGAAACAAATTTTTGCGAGCGGCTTTAGACAGCGAGCCGCGGGTTGGCTTGCCGACGGGCAAGACAAGCAGGCGGCGCAGTT
>CAJOOM010000096.1 GCA_905236775.1 Candidatus Gastranaerophilales bacterium | reverse complement strand
TTAAAATCTTCTCATAGATGTAAGATTAGAATTTATCTTTTAATCCCTTTTCCATTTTCCCGCTTGAGATATTGCTCAAGCTTTTTTGGGGGATTTTTATTAATATGTTTGTTCCAGCAATTTATTGTTATTCTTATTGACTTAAATCGTTTAAAATATTATTATAGTTAGTAACAATGGGTAAAGAGAGCTATAAAAAAAAGAAAAAAGAATCTTTTGTTTCCAAAATAGTTAACGCAATGTTAACTTTTATTTTGGTTGGTTTTATTGCGTCACAAGTTTGTAATGCAGCGAGTAACAACTTGAGAATTGCTCAAGTTAGTGATGCTCATTTTTCATCATTTGAGGATAATACTTCCTACAAAATGTTGAAAGATTCTACCAAACTATTAGATGATGTTATTTTACAAATTAATACATCCGGAGCATATGATTTTGTTATATTTACCGGTGATTTAATCAACAAACCAAAAGTATCAGAATTGGAAAAATTTATAACGCACGCAAATCATTTAATATACCCCTGGTATGCAATAGATGGGAATCACGATGTAGCCATAGGTGGTGATTTGTCAAAAGAAAAATTTTTATCGATTTTAGCTGAAAATAATTCCAGAATGAAACAAAATAACATATATTATGCTTTTACTCCCAAAAAAGGATATAGAGTAATTTGCTTAGATTCAATAATAGATTATAAAGTAACTACAAATGGTGAAATATATAACAAAGAAATGGAATGGTTAAAAAAAGAACTTGATAAGTATAAAAATGAAACAATAATTATATGTACTCATGTCCCAGTTGCAGAGCCATTTTCCAGTCCATCTCATAAAATGAATAATGAGTATGAATTAAAAAAAATATTAAAGACACATTCAAATCCAGTGGTTGTACTTCAAGGACATTATCATGCCGCTAAAATTCAACAGGACGGAAATATGCTATTTATATCTTGTCCATCACTTGTTTCTTTCCCAAATGCTTTTAGAGTAATCAATTTAAACAATAATAAAACAAAAGTTAAAGTAGATGTGTTTTTAAAAGAAACAGGTTTGAAAGAAGTACAAACTCATGCAAAGATAAGAACAATGGGTTCATCACTTTTATATGGAGATGAATTAGATAGAAATGCAAGTTTTGAATTAAGAAGGGAAAATTTATAAAATGGATGAATTTAAAATAAAGTTTAGAGGTGTAAGAGGAAGTTATCCTGTTGCAGACAAGAATTTTTTGAAATATGGAGGAAATACATCTTGTGTGGAAGTAAGAGTCGGCGGACATCTTATAATTCTTGACGCAGGGACCGGTCTTATAAGTTTAGGTAATGAACTTATGCAAAAATATATAGAATCAGGGATAACAATAACTGACAGAACTCCTGTTCGATGCACTATTTTATTAAGCCATATTCACCTTGATCATATTCAAGGATTTCCTTTTTTTAGACCGTGTCATTTGGCATCTACAAGAATGAGTCTTTTGGGTGGAGTGAATTACAACGAAACATTAGAACAAGAACTTGCAAAACTTTTATTTACAAAATCTTTTCCTCTTGATTTAGGTGATATTGCAGCTGATTTAAAAATATGTGACTTAAATGAAACCAATTATATAATATTCAAAAGCGGAGAGATGCCATCCGTTGTAAGGGTTAATGATTTGAAAGATGGCGATTATACTGATGATGATGTGGTAATTACTTGTTATAAATCATATGCACATCCGCAAAATGGAGTTTTCGTATATAAAATTATGTATAAGGGAAAAAGCCTTGTATATGCAACGGACAAAGAAAGTTATCCGGGTGGAGATAAAAAACTTGTAAAATTCGCTAAAGGTTGTGATTTAATAATTCATGATGCTCAGTACTCAACAGAAGATTATTTAAGCATATATGTTCCAAAACAAGGGTTTGGGCATTCTACCTTTGAGATGGCTCTTGATTGTAAACAACAAGTAGGCGCAAAAAAACTGGTATTTTACCATTATGACCCGGGATATAATGATGATAAATTAAATGCTTTGTCTGAAGAATATGCTTCTGATGATGCAATATTTGCATATGAAGGTTTAGAGATTGACTTATTTGATAATTAAAATTAATAATTAGATATGAAAAAATTATTTTGCGTATTTTTATTTCTAACTATGATTTTCTGTTCAGCATACAGAAAACCTTATCAATATGTAATTAATGCGGAAAAAGATGCATTTTATCATAACAATAACGGATTAAATTATTTGCGTGAAAAAATCTATATTGCAGCATTAGAAGAATTCAAAATAGCTATTTCTTTAAGCCCAAACACTCAATCAACGGCAATATTTAAAACTAACATGGGAAAAACATATATGGATATGGGATATCCTGCATTAGCGCAACAGCCGCTAGAAGAAGCTTTAAAGGCATATGGATTAAATTTACAATACTATTTAAATTTAGCGGAATGCTATGAAAAATTGGGAATTATTCCTCAAAAAATAAGTGAATTGGAAAAATCTTCTTCTGTATATGATAGAATTACACTTGGTATATTATATATAAAAACAGGAAAAATTACGCGCGGAATAATCGCTCTTGATGATTTTTGTTATAATGAACCGGATTTATTAATAACTCCGGCTATAAAGCAGTATATAAAAGATTTTCAAAAATAAAATAGAATTTTACTCTTGTAGATTTTTATGATAATTTAATTAAGCAGGAGGGTATATGAAGAGGAATTTAGTCGTAGGAGCCGGATTTTCTGGGGCTGTAATATCCAGATTAATTGCTGAGCAATTGAATGAACAAGTCTTAGTAATTGATAAAAAAGAACATGTTGCCGGTAATTGTTATGATTATCGTGACAGAAACGGTATTATGATTCATAAGTACGGCTCACATGTATTTCATACCGATTCTGAAGCAGTTTGGAAATTTGTTCGTAGGTTTGCGGATTTTAATCAATATATGCTTAAAGTTATTGCAATAATTGATGGTATCGAAACTTTTATTCCATTTAATTTTAATACTCTTTATGATGTTTTTCCAAGTACTTTAGCCAAAAAGTTAGAAGAAAAATTATTAGCAAAATTCCCATACAATACTAAAGTTTCAATTCTTGAGTTCCAAAATCAAGATGATGAAGATTTGAAATTCCTTGCAAATTATGTATACGAAAAAGTCTTTTTGTATTATACATTAAAGCAGTGGGAACTAAGTCCGGAAAATATAGATTCTTCTGTTACGGCTAGAGTTCCAATTTATATAAGCAAGGATGACAGATATTTTCAGGATAAATATCAAGGCATTCCACTTGAGGGATACACAAGACTTGTTGAGAAAATACTTGAACATCCAAATATAAAAATAAAACTCGGTACGGATTATGAATTTGTAAAAAGCCCAAAAAATGAATTTGACAGAATATTTTATACCGGTTCTATCGATGAGTTTTTTAATTATGAATTGGGTGAACTTCCTTATAGAAGTGTAAACTTCAAGCTAGAAGAATACGATAGAGAATATTACCAAAAAGGAGCTATTGTAAATTATCCGTGTAATTATGATTTTACAAGAATACATGAATATAAGTATTATTTGAATGATAAATCTTCTAGAACCGTAATTGCAAAAGAGTATTCAGAGTTATATGTGCAAGGGAAAAATGACAGATATTATCCTATTCCAAAGAAAGAAAATATTGAACTTTATAATAAATATTTAGAATTAGCAAAAGACTCAAAAAATGTATATTTTCTTGGCAGATTAGGAGATTACAAGTATTATAATATGGATAAAGCTATTCTAAGGGCAATTGAATTGTTTGAAAATATTATTAAAGAATAAAGGATAAGAGAAATGAAAACAGTCGGATTTTGGCAAAATTTAAAAAGCAAAATTTTATATTTATTTTCGTATCAAGTAGTAGATGAACACAGAGTTATTAAGCTATTTGGAGCAAAAATTTGCTTGAAATATAAATATAAAGTTGATCTTCTACCACCAACGGAATTAGGTATAACAAAAGATAAAAGAGAGAAGAAAATAATAGTGTCATTAACAACATATCCAGGTAGAATTGATGTTGTTTATAAAACTGTTACAACGCTTTTAGAACAAACAATGAAACCGGATGAAGTTATATTATGGTTAGCAGAAGAACAATTTCCCGATAAATCTTTACCGAAATCTTTAACCGATTTGGAACAATACGGATTGACGATTCGTTTGTATAAAGATATTCGCTCATATAAAAAATTGATTCCAACTTTGAAAGAATATCCGGATGATATTATAATTACCTTTGATGATGACTATTATTATGATAAAGATACCGTAAAAAGTCTTTATGAAGAGCATTTAAATTATCCGGATTGTGTCATAGGAACTAGAGCAATGAGGTTGGTTCCTAATAAAAAACGTAATTGGTTTGATTTAGTTAGAAGAAGTTATATATATGATGACTCATATTTGCCATCTTATTTAAATTCAACTATCGGATTTGGAGGTGTTTTATATCCTCCTCATGCCCTAAGTAAAGATGTCTTAGATGAAGATAAGTTTATGTCTATAATACCAACAAATGATGATATTTGGTTTTGGGCTAATACAGTAAAAAATGGAACAAAAATTGTACCAATGCGTAAAGGTTATAAAATAAAGCATTTCCCTATAGAAAATTCTCAAAAAACCGGACTTTGGCAAATAAATGGATTTGATAAAGTAAATGGTATTAATGGGGATGTAGCTTGTAATATGTTCTATAATATGTACCCTGAGGTGAAAGAAAAATTGTGTGAGTATCTTGGGGAAAAAATTGCTAAATGATAATATGCTAATATGATAATTTTCTAAATTTGTGACACATATACAAAAACATTACAGAACACAAGAAAATTGATGATAACACTAATGCACACCAAAATCCATTAAGCATCATATTACAGTGAAATGCCAGAAAATATCCTATTGGAAATGAAATTATCCAATATGAAAATATATTGGATATCATAACAATTTGAGTTTGTTTTAATCCTTTAAAAATTCCTGATAATGTAACTTGAAGACCGTCAAAAACTTGAAAAAAGCATAGAATGTATATAATAGGAACGCATATTTTTAAAAGTTCTGCATCAGGAGTAAAAAACGAAGCTAATTGTTTCGCAAAAATGCCGGTTAATAGCGCAGATACAGCCATAAAACATACACTCATCTTCATACCTGTATAAGCATATTCTTTTAGTGACTTATAATATTTACTACCGTTTGCATATCCTACTTTTACGGCAACTGCATTTGATATTGCTAATGGCACCATAAATGCGGCATTTGTTATTGTACAAATTATATTATGCGCTGCTGCATAAATTCCGGCTACTCGCCCCATGATGATTGCTATAATATTAAATCCTGTAAATTCAACTGCAACAGCAAGCGATGAAGGTAAACCTACTTTTATTAAGTCTTTGTAGTACCCGTTTGTCTTACCGGCATGAATCTTAAGTTTTTTATAGCAATATATTATTAGAACAGCTCCCATAAAATATCTTACAATAAGGCTTGATAAAGCAAGTCCTTTTGCACCCATCTCAGGTATAATACCGTATCCAAACGCAAAAATAATATTTAATCCTAAATTTAAAAATATACACAATATTGTTAAAACATTAGGAAAAACGACTATTTCATGCGCTTGTAAATATTCTTTAGCCATACAATGAACGTATGCGCCAAAGGCAGCAAATGCAGTTATAAAGAAATAGTCTTTAATCATTTGAACAAGATTTGGTTCAAAACCGACTTTGCTAATAAAAGGAATACAGGATAAAGTTAGCCCGCAAGCGATACAAGATAGCAATATTGCAAATTTTAATGATGAATAAAAATATTTTCCGATATTTTTTCCTTCTCCTCTATAATTAGAAAGAATAGCTGAGATTGTTGCTAAAATTCCTATTCCAAATATCATTATACAGTTAGTAACAGCCGTTGCAAGACTTATTGCAGACAAAGTATCGGTAGAATACCTGCCTGCGACTACAACATCTCCAACTCCTATCATAATAAAACCAAGATTTCCGTATATTATTGGAATTGCTATTTTTAAAATGTCTTTTATATAAAATAATCGGTTGTGCATATTTTCTCACTATTAAACAAGCTTTATTATATTGCAAATACAAAAATTCTTCATTAATAAATTGCATACTTTAAGTTTGACTAAGAATATATTTTTTTAACTTTAAAATAAATTCTTCTTTAGTAATGTTTGGTAAAATCTCTTTGACAGTTGTTATGCCTTTTACGTCTTCTTTAAAGAGTTTCTCCAAAAATTCTTTATCATATCCAAAAAGAATAGAACCATGTTGCAAAAGATAACCATTTTTACGGAATTGCGCGGAACCAATTATTTTTTTCCCTTTATAACATACATCAGCACCTGTTGAAAGAAGCATACAATAATCATAATGAGTGGATATTTTTTTATTTTCCCCAAATTCTAATAAAACTCCAAGTGTTTTAAAAAAGTCAATTAATATTCCTGAGATATATTTGTATGATGAAATAATGCTTTCTCCGTCCGGAATAATCGAAATAGGGGATATATAACTATAAGTAATTTCATCATCATGTAATAATGCTCTTCCTCCTGTTAGACGTCTGACATAATCAATTTTACAATTAATAAAATCATCTTTTTGGTTCCTTCCTAAAGAAACACATTTTGGTGACCAGCCATATAATCTAAAAATAGCTTCTTCAGATTTACTACTTATTGCATTGTTTAGTAAATCTGAATCAATTTGCATATTTTCTTTTCCTGTATGTATTTCATAGTCAACAAATTTCATATTTTATCACTCAATTGTAAATTTTTGTAACGATTCTAAAAAGAAATGAAATTCTGATAATTTTATATACTTTATATATATGTAAGATGTAAATAAGAGAATTAAAATCCCTAAATCCCTTCCTAATTAATTTTCCTGGCTTCTCGTTAAACGAGAAGTTTTTTTTATTAAAAACTTGCATAAGAGCCAATAATTCTAATACCTCTGGATTGAGGAATTAAATCTGACACAAGATTCTTAATTTTATCATCGTTTTTATGTCCATCAAAATCTATAAATACAGCTTGTTCTTCCATATTATTATTCATCATTTTAGAATTTATTTGAGTAATATTAATATGATATTTTACAAACACTTGGACAATATCCAATAGTGCTCCTTGCCTATCATCAAGAAATAATACAATACTTGTTTTGTCTTGTCCTGTTGATTCTGTTTGAGCATCTCCGATGACAATAAATCTGCGATTATTTATTTTAAAATCTTCAACATGTTCTTTTAGGATATTTAAATTATATAATTCTGCAGTTTTAGGAGTTCCGATAATAGAATATGTTATATTGTAATTATTAAGCATTCTTGCAGATTCATCCATACTTTCTGCTATTACTACATTTAATTGTCTTGGCATTTCATCGCGGATAAAAGTTTTACATTTAGCAAGCGCATTAGGGTTAGCGATTAAACCGGTTACACTATAAAATTCAGTAGTTTTAGAAAGAATACAATCGTTTACCGGTACTATTGTTTCAGCTAATATTTGAATATTTTGATTCTTTGTTAAAATAAGATTATCAATGGTTTCTCGAATAATACCTTTGTATGTTGTTTCAATTGGTAAAATTGCTACTGCATTGGAATTTTCATCAACATAGTCGATGCATTCTTTTATTCCGTTTAAAGACCTTTGATAAAGGTATAAATCATAAGCTTTAAAAAGTTTATCTTTGGCAATTTCTGAGTATGAACCGCCCATTCCTAAACATATAACTTCATTAAAATCTTCAAACATGCTTACTCCTATTATATTTATTTTATTTTTATTCCATTGTTTTGCTTATTTTATTACATAGATATATGCAATAGCACTTATTTTCGGACTTTATTTTCACATCCTTGAATCAATCTTTTAATATTTTCTCTATGAAGGTAGATTATATATATTGCTCCAATTGCGCAATATATAATATATCCGATTGGTGCTTTCAAGAAATACATAATAAAGGGTGATAGTGCAAGTGCAATTATAGAACCTACAGAAACATATTTGGTGGTATAAGTAATAGTTCCCCAAATAACAGCAATAAATAAACCTGCAATCCAGTTAAGAGCTAAAATAGTACCCACTCCGGATGCGACAGATTTGCCGCCATGGAAATTTAGGAATATAGGCTTGCTATGACCTATAATAACTCCTGTTGCTGCGATTACCGGTGCTAATCCTATTCCTGCTCCAACTGTTGCGAATAATTTAGCAAGAATAACCGGCAATGCTCCTTTAAATGCGTCCAGTAGCATTACCGTAAAAAACCATTTTTTACCAAGCACGCGTTTAACATTTGTTGCCCCGGTGGAGCCTGAACCGATAGTTCTAATATCCTCACCTGTATTTGCTTTAACAATTAAATATCCTGTTGGAATAGAGCCTATTAAATAGGCAAAAATTAAAACAATAGATAATTCAAAAATTTTAAATATCATTAGCCTCTCCTATTTAATTAATATTATAATTCAAAGAAAAGCAGAATACATAGTAATTCAATAAAAAGTAAAAACAAAAAACAGGATATACTTTTAGTAAATCCTGTTTTACAAGCGATGAAAAAGAGTGATTATTTATTTCTATTTAATCTCTAGTTTCTTAATTTTGTCACTTTCTTTTTCCAATTTAGGAGCAACAATTTTTAGAATACCGTGTTCAAGGTGTGCGTCAGTTTTTTCAATATCGATATCAGCTGGGAAGTAAACTGTTCTTGAAAATTCACCGTATCTAAACTCTGATTTTCTAAAACTCTTTGTGTCTTCGTTATGTTCTTCTTCTTTTTTTGCATTGATAGTAATGTGGTTTTTATCAATATCGATATCTAAATCTTCTTTTTTAACTCCCGGAAGTTCCGCCTTAACACAATATTCATTGTCTTTCTCATGCAGTTCTACCGGCATTGCTAGTTTGTCGCATTCTTCTTCGTTGTAGATGTACTCAGGGAAGAAGCTGTCAAAATTTCGGTTTAAGATTGATGAGATTTCATCATTTACTGAACGAATAAATCTGTCCGGTGTTTTTTTAATTAAAAATTTCATAAATGCCTCCTTGTGGCAGGTGGTAAGTATATTGGATTTTATTTACCCCTGCCGACTTACTAAATACTTTCTTTCAACACTTTTATTATTACTCTGATTTATTATAACTCTTGTTTTTTTAACTAAAAATTAACAAATTGGGCTAAATGTTATTTTTTTGTTAAGATAAAATTTACAAATATTGAAAATAAAATATATGTATTCTAAAATATTGCTAAATAAGAAAGGAGTTCGTAATGAAAAAATTATTAACAGTATTAGCATTAATTGCATTTTCAGGTTCTGTATTTGCAGCATCAGGTTTAACAAAGTTTACTAATTCCTTAAATAATGGAATAAATACTTTAAACAAAAAAGAACAGCAATTAAACAACAAAATTGATAACGCACAAGCAGAAAGAGCAAGACAAAGAGCAGAGGCACAAAAGAAAGCTGAAGCTCAGGCAGAAGCTTTAAAGAAACAGCAAGAAGCTCAAAAGAAAGCATATGAGGCAGAAAAAGCAAAAATAAAAGCTCAAAAAGAAGCTAATGAGAAAGCTGTTAACGATACAAAAAAAGCAGTAAATAATGAAGTATCATTTTGGAAGAGTTTATTTGGCAGAAAATAACAAAAAAATTATAGAAATATAAAAATCGGGATACTCTGCCGACGAAAAATGTGACTAAATGTCACATTTTGAGGAGAGGTAGCAGTTTGGTAAACTAGCAATAAAAATTTTACAATTGAATATAAAAATCGGGATGTAGCGCAGTTTGGTAGCGCACTGTGTTCGGGTCGCAGGGGTCGCAAGTTCGAATCTTGTCATCCCGATTTTTATATATAATAGTATTAGCTTTTACATCCAACATTAAACTCGCTACTATGCTAAATTAGAACAATTCAGGCAACTAGCTGAAAAATTAATTTTTTTATACTTCCTCAAACTCAAACCTGTCACTAGCTTTTACTTTCAGAAAAATAGTTTTACCAATGGTAAATATTTGTTATATAATAAAATTGTCAAAAATATTTTTGGAGGGATATGGAGAATTTGTTTAACACATTAAGTGTTTGGTTTCAATCACTTGGGATACCGGGATTGGCAATAAATGCGGGTATAGAAAGCTGTCTGCCGGGGTTTCCGCTTCCGCCGGATTTTTTGCTTATTGCAATGGATTTAGCAACACCACGCAATGCTCTTTTATTTGCTCTCGTATGCACAATAGGTTCTGTTTTAGGTGGTGCAATTGGTTATACAATTGGAAAATTTGGTGGAAGACCACTCTTTAACCGTTTTTTCTCAAAAAAAGCCGATAAGTTTCAAGCTGTAGAAAAATTATATGAGAAGTACGGTTCACTTGCAGTTTTCTTTTCAGCTTTTTCGCCTATTCCGTATAACATATTTACAATAGCCAGTGGTATTTTGAATATGAATTTCTTTAAATTTATTGGAATTAGTATTTTAGGAAGAGGCGGAAGATTTTTTCTTGTTAGTACAGTTCTTATGCTGTTCGGAGAAACAATAAAGCAATATCTTAATTATGTTATAGCAGGTGTTTCGGTCCTTCTTGTTATATTTTTTGTTGTTGTATATAAAAAAAGACATTCAATAATAAAAAATGAAGATTCAAATGTGCCAATTTTGGACAAAAGTAATAAAATAAAACAAGAAAATAATACGGAGTCTACTTATGCCAATAATTAACGAGCATTTTATTATAAATACAAATGGAAATAATGATATTATTAACATAACAAAACACGTACAAAATTGTGTTTATAAACACGAACTCAAAAATGCGCTTGTATGTGTATCAATACAGGGAAGTACTTCTGCTGTTACTACGATAGAGTACGAAGCAGGACTTGTGCAAGATTTAAAAGAGGCATTAGATAAGATTGCTCCATCCGGCACAGAATATCATCATGACGAAATTTGGCACGATGGAAACGGATATGCCCACGTTCGCTCGGCATTGGTCGGAAGTTCGGTTAATATTGCTCTGGTTGATGGACTTTTGAATCTTGGAACCTGGCAGCAAGTTGTTTTATTAGATTTTGATAATAAAGAACGTTCTAGAAATATTACTGTACAAATTGTCTTTTAAGGAACTAATCAGATATTTAATGCTCACTCATGCTAGAACTATGACATAAGAGCAGTTAGTTTTAGTATTTTTGAACTGTTAATTTGATAATTGAGTCCCATAACTTCCAAAATTTCATGTTAGAATTTGTATATGAAAAAATACAAAGTTCTGTTTATAATCAGCTTGCCTATTTGGGTATATATGTTAGTGCATATTTTAATTAAATTTAATGGAATTTCTATATGTCTTTGGAAAAATATTTTTCATACAAATTGCTGGGGCTGCGGTATAACAAGAGCTTTTTATTCGTTATGTAATTTGGATTTTCAAAGTGCATGGAATTACAACAGTAAGATTTATATTATTGCACCGTTACTTTTTTATATTTGGTTAAATGAAATCATTAAAGCATTGAAACAAAATTAATTTTCTTATTGTGTTCTTGTATAAACAAATAATTCAACAGGTTTATTTTTATACCAAGATTTATGCAAAGTTCTTCATAAGTCATATTAAGTGTTTAATGTATTTAAATATATGAATAAATCTATATAAAAATCTATCAAATGTATGTTTTAAATACATGTATAATTTGATATCTTCTTTTATAATAAAAAATTTGCTATACTTTTATTGGAATTAAGTAATTTTGAAAGAAAGGAAAATTATGGAAAGAAAATCATTTTTAGCAACAGAATTGTTTTGCTTTTTTCTAGGTGTTTTAGGTGTGCATAGATTTTATACTGGCTATATAGGTTTAGGTATTGCGCAACTATTAACTCTTGGCGGTTGCGGTATTTGGGCATTTATAGATTTAATATCTATAAGTTTAGGTAAATATAGAGATGCCAACGGTCAAGAATTAGAGGATTATAATTCAAAAGTTGGTTATGGTGTAATTATTTTTATAGTTGTAGTCGCTGCATTACAAATATTACCAAGCATTTTTAGAGGATAATATGGAAAATACGAAACTATGTCCTTTTTGTAATGGTGAAATTAACTCTGAAGCAACAAGATGTAAACATTGCAAAAAATGGATCAATGAACCTAGTCATAAAACAAGAAAATTTTTAGATACATTATTGCTTTCTTGGTTTTTAGGAATTTATGGTATACATAGATTTTATACCGGTTATTATGCAATCGGTGTTGTACAGTTGCTAACTCTTGGCGGTTGTGGTATTTGGAGCATGATAGATTTTGTATCTATATGCTTGGGTAATTTTAAAGATTCAAAAGATTTACCATTAGAAAAATATGACAGAAAACTTGGTTTGATTATATTGGCATTGAATATTGTTGGATATTTACTACTTATATTGTTAGTATTTTTGATAATGACATTAGTAGTTAATACATGCGGTTGTAAGGGGGCATAATATGTCAAAATGTCCGTTTTGTAATAACTTAGTTTCCAGTGAAGCAGAGTTTTGTGAACATTGTAATGAAAGTTTAAAAATTCAATGTCCTTACTGTAAAGAATATATAAATGTAAATGATAGAATTTGTCCTTTTTGTTCAACAAAACTAAGGACAAATTCTATTTCTATACTCACAAAAATTACTTATTTTTTGTTATTTGTAAATGCGCTATTACCTTATTGGTTTAGCAATTCTATAATAAAGCACCCTGTTTTTTGGCATGAGCAAATAACTAAAAAAGAAGGTTTTGAAGATTGGATTTCATTTTTTGTAAGCATTTTAGTTATATCAGCAATTCCTTCTATAATAGGTATAATTTCAAATTATAGAAAGATATTTTTTGGAATTTGTATTATTGTACTCATTGTATTATGTATTTTTAATTTGATTTTAGTTTGTCAAATACAATAACACATTTTGACAACAGTAATAGATATTACTAAAATTACCTATTTTGTATTTTGTTCTTTTGCGTAATTGTTATACTTTCAAGAGTCTTTTGCAGACTTTTATATTACCCAAATCGGAGATTTTAGTTCATACTATTTTCGACCAGACAAAATTGCTATAATTTACTAGAATTGACAATTCTACAGGTTAAATTTATTTAATTCCGTCTAAATGTCTTGTTAATAGGTGTCTGACAAGACTTCGTCTTGTGGAGTTCTCGTCTCCCCTTTTTACTTTTCTTTCCTAACTCCTAAATAATTGCCGATGGGGAGACTGTCTTGCTCGCTCGCGTTAAACGGCAATTCCGGTTTTTGACTGCGGGATTTTATCCCTTGTCAAAACT
>CAJOOM010000095.1 GCA_905236775.1 Candidatus Gastranaerophilales bacterium | reverse complement strand
TTAAAATCTTCTCATAGATGTAAGATTAGAATTTATCTTTTAATCCCTTTTCCATTTTCCCGCTTGAGATATTGCTCAAGCTTTTTTTTGAATTAATTTACTAAAGCTCCCAGTGACATTACATCTTCATATGTGGCTCCGGCTTCAAGCATTTCTTCTGCAGAAAATCCAAAAAGTGTTATCTTATCCATAACATCATCTCCTGTTGATAAATGTTCAACAACAAATTTTAATGCCTTTTCTCTTGTTAAATAGGGAAATTTGTCATTTATTCCATTTTTTAAACTTCTTTTTTTTGATTTTCCCATGCGCTATACCTCTGCTAATGCCAAAAGTGTTACTCCAATCATGCCTGAATAATTCCCTGTTTCAGCAATTCTTATAGAAGTCGGAGTTGTAACTATATCAGAATTAACTTCTTGTTCCACCTTTTCTATATTTATAAATTCAGCCATTGAACCAGAAAGAACGATACAATCCGGATCAAAAATATTTGCTAAGCCTTTAAGTCCGGCTATGATATCATTTTGCCAGTGGTCAAGAATCGACATCATTTCTCTATCACCATTATTAGCACCTTTAATAACATCGTATGTCGTTACATTTTTGTTATTTAAAATTTCTTCAGCATCTAATTTTAGTGCTGTGCCGGAAGCATATATCTCAAAACAATCCCAACTCCCGCAGCTACACTTTCTTCGTTTATCGTTGTACATTTTGAAGTGCATTTCGCCAGCTGCTCCTGATTTCCCTTTTAACAATTTATCGTTTATTATTATACCTCCACCTACACCGGTTCCGAGTGTAAGCATAACAGAAACTTTAGTGTTCTTGGAAGCACCTAGTTTATATTCAGCCCAGGAAGCTGAGTTTGCATCATTTTCCAAAAATACTCTTTTTTTACTTAATGATTGGAAATTAATATTGCTGTACCCTTTAGGCAAATTTCCTGTAGAACCTATTACAGCGCTATTACTATTATTAACGGCACCCGCAGTTGCAATTGCGATTACATCAACTAAATTTTCTTTTTTAGATATTTCCTGTTTAAGTAGCTGTTTAATATCTTCTAATTTTTTTGGAGTCGGAAATTTTAATATCTCATCACAAATTTCACCATTTTCATTAATTATGGTACAGTAAATCTTTGTTCCGCCAATATCAAATGCTAATGCTTTTTTCATATACTTCCTCTGATGTTAAAATGTTTATTGATTATAATTTACAAATCTTTCCGTAATTAAGTGCGGTCTTGTAATTGCAGAACCAATAACTACACTGTGTGCACCTAAATCGAATGCCTTTTTTACATCATCCACTTCCCAAATTCTTCCTTCTAGTATAATAGGCTTGTCCAATGAATTTATCAAATTGGTTAGTAACTTAAAATCAGGTTTGTTATCATTTTTTAATGATTCTGTAGTGTATCCTGAAAGTGTTGTTGAGATAATATCAACACCAAGTTCCGCACATTTTATACCTTCTTCTAAGGTTGAAATATCTGCCATTGAGATTCTTCCTAACGAATGTATTACCTGTATCATGTCACTCAAATTGCTGTTATCCGGTCGTTTTCTTTCTGTTCCGTCAAATGCAATGATATCAGCACCGGCTTCTGACAAACTTTTAGCATCTTCAACCGTAGGAGTTATATAAACAATACTTTTCCAGTTCGTTGGAAGTTTTTCAGGTTTTGTTAACCCAATAACAGGTACCCCAAATGTTTTTGCCAGTTTTACATCTCTGACTCCGGCTACTCTAAGTCCTGCTGCACCTCCATTTATAACCGATTGAATCATTGCTTTCATACACACTTCTTCATGAAATGGTTCACCTAGAGAAGCTTGAGATGATACAATAACTTTATTTCTTAATTTCTCTATAATACTCATGTAAAAATTTTAACATAAAATTATTGATAAATATATAAATCAGGCTTATAATAGTATTTATAGTTATGGAGTAATATATGGAAAAGAGAAAAATAATTGTTTGTTTATCTGTTTTACTTTTGGCGGGTATTTGTGGATTAAGTTTGCATAATATAAAAAGGTCTAAAAACAAAGTTGTTGATGTGAACAATATTCCTGTTGCGGAAAAGAATGTACAAACCGAAAAAGAATCTGTTTCTGAGGATGTAAAAGAGACTAAAGAAAAGAATGTAATTGTTAAAAAAGACGTTAAGCAGGCTGCAATACAAAAAGAAGCTGAATTTGAAAAGAAAGCTAATTTGTATAGCAGTGCAAATTCTTCTTTGCCGTTATCAACTATCGCTGAAATGGCAAATACTTCAGAATTTATTAGAAGTAAAGTGGAAAAAATATCCGAAACAAACAATATTTTTATGGCAAAGAAAAGCGGAGATAAACTTATCGTTATAACAGATAATCCGGCTAATATACGTCATAATGTAGAAATAACTGAAATATCGTTAGTAAACGGACATCAAATCAAAACAACACTAGGTTATAATGATAAAATAAAAGATTCTGATAATGATATTTGGGGATTTGAAAATGAAACAAACAGACCTACTCGACATACAAAGTACAATAATGACGGAGATATAGAATTTGTCGAAGTTTGGAATTATGATGAAAAAGAACCAATAAAATATGAAATGAAAGATGCAGAAGGTCATGTCGTTTCTATGCGAAAAGAAACAGTCGAGAATGGTACAGATTTAAGAGTTGAACATATTGTCTATGATAATAGCGGAAATACGAGAATAAGTGTTTCCGTAACCTACGATGGTCCGGATGTAAAACGTTTTACATATTATAATGCTGATAAAACTTCTGAGAGCGGCTCCGTCTTTGATGAATACTCAAATGGTTTAAAAACAAAAGAAACAGTCTATACTTCTGATTTAAAAGTTAAAAACCATTATACATCTGATTATAAAGACGGAAATAGAGAGTCTATAACAATATGGAACCCTCAAAACAAAGAAATCCAAAAACTTGTTAATGATGCTAAAGATGAACTTTAAATAGAGTATATTTATCTCATTTTGGTTTTCTTCAGCCTTTGCCGCAGGTACAAGAGTGGGCAAAATAATTTTGTTTGTGGTTTGTATGTTTATTTTTAACAATTGCCTACCAACAATTGTCCGTTTTAGTGGGTGCACTTCAAAATAAAAACCTTGATATTGCTCTTTTTTAAGGTTGTTTTGTAAAAAATTGTAAACATTCAAGTAAAATTGTTTGATTTTTGGAAACAATTTACAAAAGTTTACAAAGCTGATTGAAAAACATTGAAAATACTGTATAATATAAATAGATAGTTTTGATACGGTAAATCTTGCAACCGAGCCAATTGGCGACAGTGGTGGAGCAAGCCCACA
>CAJOOM010000094.1 GCA_905236775.1 Candidatus Gastranaerophilales bacterium | reverse complement strand
TCAAGAACGTAAAAAGCTGTCAGACAAAACCAAATCGCCGGCTCTTATGGATTGTCCACAAAGACGCGGCGTATGTACAAGGGTTTATACTACAACCCCTAAAAAACCAAACTCAGCATTGAGAAAGGTTGCCAGAGTCAGACTTACTAACGGATTTGAAGTTACTTCATATATTCCGGGTATCGGTCATAACCTTCAAGAACACAGTGTTGTTCTTATTAGAGGAGGAAGGGTTAAAGACCTTCCTGGTGTAAGATATCACATTATTCGTGGTACTTTGGATACAGCAGGTGTTGCAAACAGAACACAAAGCCGTTCTAAATACGGAGCAAAGAAAGCTAAGGGAGGTAAGAAATAATGTCTAGAAGATCTAAACCGGAAAGAAGAATCCCTGTAGCGGATCCTATTTACAACAGTGTTGATGTATCAAAATTTATTAACCGTGTTATGAGACGTGGTAAAAAGTCTTTAGCAGAGAAAATTTTCTATGCAACAATTTCCAAAATTGAAGAAAGAACAAATGAAAAAGGCTTAGAAATTTTCCAAAGAGCAATTACTAACGCAACTCCATTATTAGAAGTTAAGGCAAGACGTATCGGTGGTTCTACTTATCAAGTACCTATTGATGTAAAAGCTGACAGAGGTTTTGCACTTGCATCTTCTTGGATTATTGCAGCTGCTAAAAATAGAAGTGGTAAATCATTTGTAGAAAAATTAACTAATGAAATGATTGATGCTTCAAATGGTAGCGGTCAAGCTTGCAAAAAACGTGAAGATACTCACAAAATGGCAGAAGCTAACAAAGCATTTGCTCACTATAGATATTAATAAAACTATATTATTAATAATAAAAATAAAAGGGAATAACTTATATGAGTTATTCCCTTTTATTTATGAATATATGATGGTGTAAAGCCGAAATGGGAAAATTAAGTAAGCGAGTTTTTCGTAAATTTACTCCACTTAATATTTTCTACGAACTTATGTTATTTTGAATTATTAATTTTTTGTTTATTTTTTTTAGTTTTTTTAAAAACGATGTTTTAATAGTAGTGTAAGAAAAAGAATAAATAAGGAGATAAAATTATGGCAAAAACAATAGGTATTGACTTAGGTACAACAAACTCTGTTGTAGCAGTTATGGAAGGCGGTAAACCAACTGTTATCGCAAACGCAGAAGGAATGAGAACAACTCC
Organism: Candidatus Gastranaerophilales bacterium; assembly: GCA_905236775.1. Taxonomy (GTDB): domain Bacteria; phylum Cyanobacteriota; class Vampirovibrionia; order Gastranaerophilales; family Gastranaerophilaceae; genus CAG-196. The sequence continues at coordinate 11,420 of CAJOOM010000094.1, read as the reverse complement.
TTCTATTGTAGGTTTTTCAAAAACAGGCGAAAGATTAGTAGGTCAGCTTGCAAAACGTCAAGCAATATTGAACCCTGATAAAACAATCGCATCAATCAAACGTCATATGGGCGAAGATTATAAGAAAAATATTGACGGAAAAGATTACACTCCGCAAGAAATTTCTGCAATGATTCTTAGAAAATTAGCAGATGATGCTTCAAATTACTTAGGTGAAAAAGTAACCTCTGCTGTTATTACTGTTCCTGCTTATTTTAATGACGCTCAAAGACAAGCAACGAAAGACGCAGGTAAGATTGCAGGCTTAGACGTTCTTCGTATCGTTAACGAACCTACAGCAGCAGCTCTTGCTTACGGATTAGAAAAAGATAAATCAGAAAAAGTTCTTGTATTCGACTTAGGTGGTGGTACATTTGATGTTTCTATCCTTGAAATCGGTGACGGTGTTCACGAAGTTCTTTCTACTTCTGGTGATACTCACTTAGGTGGTGATGATTTCGACCAAAAGATTATTAATTGGATTTGCGAAGAATTCAAAAAACAAGAAGGCATGGACTTAACTAATGATAAACAAGCTATGCAGCGTATTAAAGAAGCTGCTGAAAAAGCTAAATGCGAATTATCATCAGTTGTAGAAACAACAATCAGCTTACCTTACATCACAGCTGATGCTAACGGTCCAAAGCACTTAGAGTTAACTCTTTCAAGATCTAAATTTGAAGATCTTTCAAGAGATTTGTTAGACAGATGTAAAAAACCGGTTGAACAAGCATTATCAGATGCAGGCTTGAGCAAAAACGACATTAACGAGGTTGTATTGGTCGGCGGTTCAACTCGTATTCCTGCAGTTCAACAGTTGGTAAAAGATTATACAGGCAAAGAACCTAACCAATCTGTTAACCCTGATGAAGTTGTTGCGGTTGGTGCTGCAGTTCAAGCAGGTGTTCTTGCAGGTGAAGTTAAAGACATCGTTCTTTTGGATGTAACTCCTCTAACACTTGGTATTGAAACATTGGGCGGTGTTATGACAGCTTTAGTTCCAAGAAACACTACAATCCCTGTTTCTAAATCACAAGTATTCTCAACTGCCGAAAACAACCAAACTGCAGTTGATATCAACGTACTTCAAGGTGAAAGACCAATGGCAACGGATAACAAGTCTTTAGGTATGTTCAGACTTGAAGGTATAGCTCCTGCTATGCGTGGTGTTCCGCAAATCGAAGTTACTTTTGATATCGATGCTAACGGTATTGTTAATGTATCAGCTAAGGATAAAGCAACTGGTAAAGAACAAAAAATTACAATTACAAACTCATCTAACTTATCTGAACAAGATATCGATAAAATGGTTAAAGAAGCTGAGGCTAACGCATCAGAAGATAAGAAGAAAAAAGAAGAAGCAGAAATCAAAAACAATGCTAATTCATTTATCTCTTCTGCTGAAAGATTAACAAAAGACTTCGAAGGCAAAATCTCGGAAGATGATTTGAAGAAATTGAACGAACAAAAAGATGCACTACAAAAAGCATTAGATGAAAACAAATCAGCTGATGAATTAAAGAAAATGTCAGAAGAGCTTCAACAAACAATGTTCTCTATCTCTCAAAAAGCATATGAAGCAGTTCAAAAAGAAGGCGGTGACGCAAACTCTGAAGCAAATAGCCAAGGAGCATCAACAGAAAATAAAAAAGACGACGATGTAATTGATGCTGAATATACAAAAGAGGGATAATTATTAAGATAATAATAAATAATATAAAGGCAGACAAAGTGCATGCTTGTCTGCCTTTTATCTTTTTATTAAGTAGTTATACAAACTGTTATTAATATTTTTATCCTTGTGTTTAAATATATTATCGACTTTGTATGATAGTTTGTGAACAGAAATCATAGATTTTAATTCGGAAAATCTTTTTTCTGAGTATTCATTACTTAATTCTTTTTCCATTTGTTGAACAACTGCATATGGAACATTAAATACAGTAGAAAACTCTTTTATATTTTCCTCTGAGGATTGTGTAAACATAGTAAATGCGTGCATATAGAAAAAATAATTTATAGTAAAAAAATTTTCTTTCCAATATAAGTCTAGAAAAGCTTTCATTTTGGCAATTAAAATACTTGAACCTTTAGATGATATTAAGTAATTAGTCATATTTAATTCATCAGGATCATCTTCTGGATTTGCCCTAAAGACAAATAGTTCCGAGAATTTGATATAGTTAGGTAAATAATCTGTTAATAATACTGTTGCATCTATCCAACAGCCCCCGTGATAATATAGTAAATATGTTCTTAAAATATCAGCAAAATGGGCTTTTGATATAATACCTTTATTTTTTAGTTTATAAATATATTCAGGAATTGTTACATAATCTTTTATATTCGAATCATTTAATATAACTCGTTCCAGATCACCTTTATATTTACTTACACTGTTCATGCAAACTTTCACAATATCAGGTGCATTTTCTATTCCAGTATCCCAATATTGCCAAATTCTATAGCTACTGCAATTATTTATTAAATTTATATTTTGGCTCTCAATACGTTTAATATAATTAGATAAAAACCACTTACAAAATCTACCTTTTAATAATCTACGAATTTTTTTATCAAAAACAAATAACTCCAAAAAAGTTTTTACTAAAAAATTAAGTATTATATAAAAATAGTTATGTAAAAAAAATAATATTTTAAATTTCATAATATTCATCATATCTCATTAAACTATCTATTTGTGAAAAAAAAGTATTTTTTATTGTCATATTAATATATTAAATATACTTTTGTCAATAAAAAAGATAGTTTTGTTGGGTATTATTAATAGCATAAATTTATTAAATTATTTATAGAATATGGAATAAATATTATGGATACACTTAAATTATTTGGTAAAAGAATAAAAGAACTTCGAAAGAAGAATGGTTATACACAAGAACAACTTTCTGAAAAATTAGGTTTATTTCAAAAACAAATAGGAAATATTGAAACAGGTACTTGTTTTACTACTATAAATAATTTGGAAAAATTATCTGAGATATTTGAATTAGATATAAAAGATTTGTTTGATTTTCAACATTTAAAAAGCAGAAAAATGATTCTAGATGAGATTGATAAATTATTGGAAGCTTCAACCGATAATGAATTACAAACTATTTATAGAATAATTAATTCAATAAAAAAATAAAAAAGTATAAGAGAATTATTATAAGCCTTGTTCATCTTTTATTCTTGATTTTTTCAAATAATCACTTACATTTGAAGAAATTGTTATATTTTGCAATGACATTTTATATTTTTTTAGATCACCTATGTTAGTCGATTCTTCTAGTAAATCTCTATGGGTTGCAATTTGCATTTTAGATTGCTGCAATATTTCCGGATTATTTTTAGAATCTATTTTTCTTATTACAGCATCTAAATCAGTAGATGTAGCAAGTCCATGCTGAGAAGCCAATTGTTTTACCGAAGTACCAGGATTTAGCCGATAAAGCCATTGAAGAGAATATTTATCGTTTTCGGATAACGTTGCAATTCCGTATTGGTGCGGAGTATACATTATATCTTGCTGATACGGACTATGTCCCAACCCTAATGAATGTCCGACTTCATGAAGAATTGTATGATAAACTTCTGTATCATTGTCATACTGTTTATGAATTCTTCCGTCAGAGAGCCCTATTGATACCTCTGCTCCATACAGAATTTTAGAATTAGGTTCCCAATTGAACTCACAATGACCGAGAGCCTTTCTGTCAACTCTTCTCCATACAACATTAATGTGAGAATCGTAGTAAGAATTAGCTATATGGAATCTTAATTTTCCTCCGGAAACTGATGTCCATGCATTAAAAGCATCGATAACCATTTTTCGGAATTTAGTATCTTCACCCGTTTTTGTATAAAAATTCATAGGTGCTATATAAACTTTTAACGTAGATGCTGTCCACCTGGAAACTATACCATCTCTTATACTGTTATTTAGATATGTATACCTTGACATAAAAATAGTATAGCATATATTTATCAGCTATTAAATATGTTATCAGTAAAATATTTAATCCTTAGATATTTTTCTTTGAAGCAGAGCTAGTATAAATATTATTAAAAAAAGTATATAAGCAAGTGCACAAGACTTACCTATATCAAAATATTCAAAAGCATATTTATAAATAGAATAAACTATTACATTTGTTGAATCATTAGGACCGCCTTGAGTCATAACATATATTAAATCAAAAACCTGAAAGGATGATATAGCAGTCACAAGAATAACAAAATATGTCGTTGGTTTAAGAAGAGGTAAGGTTATTTTGAAGAAAGCTTCTACACTCCCTGCACCATCAATTTTTGAAGCTTCATACAAACTGTTATCGATTGTAGAAAATCCGGTCAAAAATAAAACAATATTGTAGCCGATAAGTTTCCAAACTGAAATAAAAATTAAGACCGGCATGGCTAAATGCGTATCAAACAACCAAGTAAAATGAGTTTTTAATAACATATTTACTCCGCCTATGTTTGGATCAAAAATCCAACTCCACACTATAGCAATTACAACAGCAGGAGTTATAAAAGGAAGAAAATAAATTGTTTTAAAAATTTCTCCTCCACGAATTTTTGTATTTAACGCAGATGCTATTATCAAAGGAATTATTACGGCTAATGTTGTTACAGAAAGTGCATAAACAAATGTATTAATCAAAATCTGCAGAAATTCACTTTCTGATAAAACAGCTTTATAGTTGTCTAATCCAACAAATTTAATTTCATTTAATAAATCCCAATCAGTAAAACTAAGTGTAAAGGAACAAAATATAGGAATTATAATGAATATAAACGTTCCTATAAGTGCAGGCAGTATAAATATAAATCCGCTTTCTTTTTTCATACCAATTATCCTTACTCGTCCTAAAGATAAATTTCACACAAATTACAGGCTTAATACATTTATTTATTCATAACTTAAATACTACTGTAAGAACCTATAACGTAAAACATTTTGACGAAATTTTTTATATCAGAAAAAGCCTTTTGAACCTTATCATCCTGTATGTGTCCTTCAAAATCTATATAAAAGACATATTCACCAAGTTCTTTTTTGGAGGGTCGAGAATCAATATATGACATATTAATTTCGTAGGATTCTAGAATAGTCAATATTTTACTTAATGCACCTGCTTTGTTTTCTGTAGAAAATGTTATACTTGTTTTATCTTTACCTGTTTGAGGAGCTAAAAATTTTCCAAGTAAAATAAATCTGGTCTTATTATTTTCTTCATCATTAATATTTTCTTCTATTATCGGAACATTATACATATTTGCACATTCTACACTTCCAATAGCTGCAGTAATTTTATCTTTTTCAGATAATGATTTTATTGCAGAAGATGTTGATAGTGTTGCTTCTTCTATGAGAGAATCAGCAAAATTAGCATTCATAAAATGCTTGCACTGAGCAAGCGCTTGAGGATGTGAGCGAATCACCTTAATATCTTGTTTCTTACCATAACCGATTAGAGCATGTTTAATATCTATTGTTGTTTCTGCAATAATTTTTATTCCTTCTTTTTTCAACGAAGATAAATTATCCAATGTTTCACGAACAATTCCTTCTATAGAATTTTCAATAGGAATAACAGCAACTATATCTTGAGAATTCTCATCTTTTAAAGCTTTAATAACAGCTGATATTGATTTTAAATTTGTGCTTACACAGTTAAAATTAAACTTGTCTATAAATTTATTTTTAGCGAAATCACTGTATGAGCCATTTGGTCCCAAAAACAATAATTTTCTTACCTTTTTTACATCTAATAATTCTTGTTCCATTATTTTCCCTTTAATTTAATCCACGTTTTAACATTGTATTAACTCTTGTAATTGCATTCTCAGTTTGGCCGGCTATATAATAAATTCTTGCTATATAAAATTCTCTTGCAAATGATGGGGATGCTTTGTATGCTTTTCCTGCAAAAGAAAGAGCTGTACTATAGCGTTTGTTTTTTGTATATAATTCCGATAATCCGTCATAACATTCTGCTAATAATTCATTATCACTTGTTAATTCTAATACTTTTTTGTATTCATCTAAAGCTTGTGAATAATTATTATTTAAAGTTAATTTTCTTGCTTTTATAATAGCCTTTAGTGCTAATTCATCATTAGTAAGAGAAACTTTTTCTTCACCACTGCTCTCTTTATCTGAAGAATTAATAATAGGAAGTTCTTCATTAACTGCACCTGCAGGCGGTTCAATTATATCGAATTTAGCTTCATCGTGCAAACTGTTAGGATTTTTATATAAAATTCCGCTTTTATTCATGCGTTCTTTTTTTTCAGTTTTAATTTCCTTATCTACTTTTACATTTGCATTTTCTTTTAATCTTTCATTAACATTTGTTTCTTGTATTTGCTGATTTACCTTAGAATCTTCTACTACAGCAATTTCTTTTGGTGGCAGATAATCGAATGCTTTAATAACAAATATCGTAAATATGAAACATATAAGTACTAACAGAAACATATATTTCTTTGAATTAAAATTATCGTACATTTTCCCTCCCTAAAGAATTACTTTTAGATTTTTTGTTTTTATTATTATTTAATTCTACACCAAAAGCAAACATTGCAAAATCATATTTTACAGGATCTTCTGAACAGAACTTTTTTAGATTTTCTGTCAACTCTTTTGCTGCAACATAATCATTGTTTTTTCTTGCTAAAAGCCCCATATCTCTAGATTGCCTTGCAACATGAACATCAAGCGGAATATATAAGTCTTTAGGTTTCATAAAATTCCATATCCCTACATCAACATCAGATTTTCTTATCATCCACCTTAAAAACATATTCATTCTTTTCATTGCTCCGCCTTTTTTAGGATTTGGAATCATATGAAAAAATCCGTGACCTGCATTTTTCGGAGCAAGAGCATAAAAATAATTAACCACTTTTTCTAAAAAATGGTCGTATTTTTCACCGCGTTCAGGTGTAAATCCAAAAGAAAAAAGTTCCTCTAAACCTCTAGATTCGTTATAGAGTTTCTTTAGAATCTCAAAAACAGGAATTATGTCATAATCTTTAGAAAATCTGTATTCAAAGCCCTTAAGATTTTTAAAATCACCATTTTTTACATAATTTGCTATATCATAATCAGTTCTTTCAAATAAATCTTTTAACTTATTTATAAATATTTTTCTATTGCCGTACGCAAATAAAGAAGCAATAAATCCGGTAAGTTCAGTATCTTCTTTAGATTTTTCCAAATGCACAAATTGCACCGGATCATCTTTTATAAACTCCTTATTTTCATATTTTGTTACCAACTCGTCAAGTTCAAATTTTGATATCATGTCCTCTCCCTTTAATCTAATATCAAAAACTAAAATGTGATATATTAGAATTTTACAATAATTAATTTAGTTTATGCAACATTATTTATAGTCTACATTCCTTCAAAATCACCTTTTAGAACTTTTATAGCCCTGTTTTCAGCTCTTTGAGCTTTATCTAATACTGATTGCATTCTTGAATTATCAAAAGTTTTAGTAATTTTTGCACCCTCCTGAGACGGTATATAAGTACGCAATTTGCTTTTAGCAACCTTTATTTTTGAATCTTGTGACGGCAAATAGCTATATGTATCGTAGCTATTCGCATTCTTACTTTGTTTTATTTGATTGTCTTGATTAGGTATATGTGTATAATTATCATATTTAATCACATAATCGTTATTAACATTTTCAAGTTGCGGAATTAATGCAGAATTTTTGTCTGCTCCTCTGTGAGATAATGCGTTTGAATTTTGGATATTTTTTGCAGACGAATTTTTTATATTATTTTTTTGTGCTAATGCCGTTTGTATAATTTTCTGTCTTTGAGCTTCATATAACCTGTCATTCAAATCTTCTTTTAAGAATTTTTTCTGTTCTTTTTTAGCATCTTTTATTTCTTCATCTTTCATAGAATCGTAAGAATTTCCAAATACAAATTTAATGCTCTTATTTAAGATTGTATCTAAAACCCCCATTGTCAAAACCCCAAACATTATCAGTCTTAGAGGAACACCGACCATATTTCTCGGCAAGTTTCTTGCTTTGGAGAATGTTCTTGTAACCATATTTCCGGGATTATATGCATCCAGCTTGCCTAAGTCCGGAGTCAAGAAATTAGCTATTTTCCTTACACATTTTGTGTACCACTTTTGACCCTCAACTTTTTTAAGGGCTTTCATTTTTTCATTAACAATTTTGCGCTCAGCATTATATTCTTCATAATTTGCAAATCCTTTTGCCTCATCAGGAGTTCCTTTTAATTTATTTTTCTTATTAAAATCTGTTTGAAGTTTTCTAAGCTGTTGAACTTTTTCTTTTGACATTCCAGCATATTGAGCACCGCAAATATGATGCATTATTTGTAATGCAAATGGGAAAGTAAATACCCAAGAAATATGATTAGTTAAATTGCTGACACCGGTTCCGACTTTTTCTTTCGGCTCTGCCTTATGAACATTTATTGCTGTTTCAACAAGTGCTGGAGCAATGAACAGAAGTACACCAAGTTTTCCTCCGCCAAATGTAAGTCCTCTGTGAACCATTTGCATAAAACGTGACATAAATCGTCCAGTAGCAGTTTTTGCACCACCATCAAGGCTAAATAACCTATTATAAACGCTATCACAACCTAATACTCTTTTCGTAGGAGTTGTTAAGAAACCTAAATTAACACCAAGCGGTTTAAAATCACCAAGACCGATTTTAACTTTTCCACCGACTTTTTTAGTTGCAGCTTGAACTTCATCTATGTATTTACCGATTGTATCTTCATGAACAGCTTTTATCCAAGCAGCATCTTTATTTCCTAATGCCTTTAAAATTGCTTGTTTTGTCGCACTGACACCACCATCAGCTTTTGATACAATATTCATAATTTCAGCATCAGCTTTTCCTAAACGTTTTAGTTGAATAAAGCTTGATGCTTTCTCTTCCGGAATATCCGATAGATTTGCAACTTTAAATACATCTTTTAATAGTTGTTTTTCATTTTTATCAAGTGCAAGTTTGTTTAATTTTGCATAACCATCACCGTTAAGTTTTAATTCATTTACAATATGATTAAAATCGTGAACAACTCTTTGCCTTTGTGAAAGCATTTCTGATTTAACAAGTTCTAATTCCGGCATAGTAGGAGTATTTTTTATAGCACTTAGAACAGAATTTTTTTCAATCCAACCACTACTTTTTTGACCACCTTTTTTAAACCAGCCTAGAATAGTTTGCATTGGTTTGCTTTGAACAAATTTTGAAGTTTCTAATTTATCACCAAAATTTGTAACTTTTTTCAATAAACTTTTATCATATTCTCCACCACAAGCAGATGTATATTTATCCAGTAGGAATCCACACCCAAACCAAGTTAGTATTGATGCTATTGGATGATCAATCAATGGTCCAAAAAAGCCTCTGATTCCCATAGTATAAATCGGACTTTCTTTTAAAGTATCTATAAAAGTTTGTTTATTATCCTGCTCATAATAATCCGGAATTCTAACAGCTTGTGGCAGAGGAGCACGCATGGTTGAATTGACCTGTCTGTTTTGTTGAGAAACTCCATAGCCTTGTCTGCGATTATCAAAATTTTGAATACTTTGAGTCACGATAAAATAAAACCTTTTTAAACCTAACTACTTATATAAAAACATTTTTTCGGCAAAAATTGCCTAAAAATCATGATTTTTAGACAATTTCTTAAAATTTCTTAACATAAGTGTACGGAAAAAGTCGAAAAAGGGGTAAATATAACTCCACGAAGCCAAGCCAAGTGTCTCCGCTAAATGTAAAACAATTTTTCGACCCTTTCAGCATCATATCTAAATATTAGATGAATTTTTAGCAAAAAAAATCCGGATGGTAAAACCGATTCCGGAGAATATAACATTAAGTTGATTAGCAAGAATAGCTGCATCCGCCGCCGCCTGAAAAACTGCTGCCGCTGGATGAAGCGATTGAGCCACAAGACTCACCGCTGCTGGAAAAAGCAATTGAACCACACGGTTCACCGCTATCAGAAAAAGCTAGTGAACTTCCTGATTCTAGACTTTCACCAAACGAAAAAATTGTTGCATCACTTGGTCCTGAATAAAAACTGCAAGTGTCATAACCACTGCCTGCAGGGGTTTCCAAAAGTGATGTTGAATCATTAAATATTAAAGCACTGTTCTCTTTTGAGGTTGTTAAATCTAAAAACAACTTCATTGAACTAGATTCTTCTTTTTTTGATGAGGGTACCATTAACATGATAAATTGTCCTTTGATATTCTTTTACATATATATAAAGTAAAAAAAAAAAGTCGAATTTCACAAAGATAAATAATCTTTACAAAAGTTTACAAATGAAATAAAATGTTGAAAAAATTATAAAAATAGTAAATTTTTAGGTTTATAATCATCAAACATATAAATAAACAGTATTAAAAATTTTAGTGTTACATTTTTTGATATATAATATACTTGAATTAAACACTAGTGAAAAGGATTTTTATTATGCTAAAAGGAAATGAGATTAGAAAATTATATTTAGATTATTTTGGGAGTAAATATAATCACACAATAGTAGAAAGTTCAAGCTTAGTGCCGGATAATCCGACGGTTTTACTTACAACGGCGGGCATGCTGCAGTTTTTACCGATATTTTTGAATATTCAGCCTTGCCCATATACTCCGGCAAGAGCAACATCTTGTCAAAAATGCGCAAGAGCAGGCGGTAAGGATTCCGATATTGAAAACGTCGGAAGAACTCCGCGCCACCACACCTTTTTCGAGATGTTAGGCAATTTTTCTTTTGGCGATTATTATAAAAAAGAAGTTATTCCTTGGGCTTGGGAATTTGTTACAGAAGTTCTTAAGTTAGACAAAGACAGACTCTGGATAACAATTTATGAAACAGATGATGAAGCTTTTGATATTTGGAGAAGTATCGGAGTTCCTGCAGAACGTATTAAGAGAAAAGGTAAAAAAGATAATTTCTGGGGTCCTCCCGGAGCTTCAGGTTCTTGCGGACCGTGCAGCGAAATTCACTATGACTTAGGTGAAGAATATTCTTGCGGTCACCCAAATTGTGGTATAGATACTTGTGAATGTGACAGATGGGTTGAGATTTGGAATCTTGTGTTCACTGAATTATACCAAGATGAAGAAGGCAATCAATCACCACTCGAAAAGAAAAACGTTGATACAGGCATGGGCTTAGAACGTATAACAATGGTTTGTCAAGGTGTAGCCTCTACTTTTGAAACAGATTTGTTAAGACCGATTTTGGATAAAGTTTCTGAAATGAGCGGTGTTTCTTATAAAAAATCTGAGAAAACGGATGTATCTCTAAGAATCATAACAGACCACGCAAGATGTGTTACTTTC
>CAJOOM010000093.1 GCA_905236775.1 Candidatus Gastranaerophilales bacterium | reverse complement strand
TCCTTATATTTTAAATGCTGTAATAATCATTACTTTTGTTTTATCAGTTGAATAATAGTTGTAATAGATATTCAAATCATCATGTGCTGAGTAACTTTCGTATCTTTTATGAGTTTCGTTGTAATCAGTATATGAAATATTCATGTATGCAGCAACTACATCTTCCGGTTCGACTTGATGCCTATGCCAAATGTGTGGCTCAAATTCTCCGTTTATAGGATTTTTATCAAGTTTAAATCTAAAAGTTAAACCGCTTACTGTATGTATTTCATAAAAATTAACTATAGATTCCATATTTATATTATAACTCATTGTATGTACATTGTAAATACAAAAATGGGGGGGGAAAAATAGGGGTAAAATGAGTGTAATGCTTAGAAAGTAAGAGCAATACAAAATTACACAGTTTAATGAAAATGGATTATTTGTGCTAAACTTTTGCATTCTGTGTTTTTTCAGCATGTATCAAATCTATTTCGTGGTAATTTGTTTGTACTCTCTTATTTTATTTTTTGCGCTTTATCTGCAAGTTCGCTATCCATTCTTAAAAATACAGGTTTAATATTTTCTTTGTCTATCAAATGTCCTGATTTTAGGTTGGAACAAGTTAAATTATCAAGCTTTGTATCTAGGTTGTAACTTAACTGGTCTGACATAGAACGCGCAATATTTGGACAATAAGGATAAATTAGTGAAGTTATAACACACATCACCTCTAAAACGTTTGTTAAAACAACCCCGCATCTTTCCATATTGCCCTCTTTTGCAAGAGTCCAAGGTGCATTATCAGTAACATATTTATTTGTAATATCAACAAGTTCTATAATTTTTTGACCTGCTTCAGCTATTTCAAAATAATCAAAATGATGTTTTACTGCCTTAATCGTATTCACCGCTTGCTCAGTAAGTTCATTTTTACCTAAGAACCCCGGTTTAATATCTCCGTCAAAATATTTTACCAGCATCGAAAGTGTTCTATTAAGTAAATTCCCCATAGAATTTGCAAGATGCGCATTAACTTTTTCTTTAAAATCATCATCGGAATAATTACCATCTTTTCCGCAAGGAGCAGAAGTTGCCATATAGTATCTTAATGGGTCAGGTATTTCGAGATTGAATGATTCAAGAATCGAAGTCGGAGATATTACATTCCCTAATGATTTAGACATCTTTGTTTGGTCTATTGTAATCCAGCCGTGCGCAAAAATATGTTTAGGGAGCGGTAAATCCAGTGCCATCAATATACCAATCCAGTAAATACTGTGGAATTTAAGAATATCTTTACCGATTACATGAACATCAACCGGCCAAAGGGCTTTGAATAAATCGCTGCTTCCGTCAGGGTCATATCCGATTGCTGTAATATAGTTTGACAGCGCATCTATCCAAACATAAATTCCTTGTTCATCATCATTTAGAACCGGAATATTCCAACTTACGTTAGACTTAGAGCGAGAAACAGAAATGTCTTCTATGTGTTCCAATTGATTAAGAACTTCTGTTGCTCTCCAAGATGGCATAATAAAATCAGGATGTGTTTGAATATGTTTAATTATTGCATCTTTATATTTGGTAAGTTTAAAGAAATAATTCTCTTCGCTTACAACTTCAGGCTTTTTTTGGTGATCAGGACAAAGTCCGTCTTCAGTTAAATCTTTTTCGCTCAAAAATGCTTCACATCCGGAACAATACAATCCTGTATATGCGTGTTTATATATATCCCCTTTATCTAAAAGTTTTTGGAAAATTTTTTGTACAACTTTTTCGTGTTCTTCATCTGTTGTTCTTATAAATTTTGAATACCCTATATCTAATTTTTTCCAAGCATCTTTAAAACTTTGAGCATTCATATCGCAAAATTCTTTCGGAGAAATTCCTTTTTCTGCTGATGTTTTTTGAATCTTAATTCCGTGTTCATCAGTACCTGTTAAGAAAAAAGTATTTTCACATCTTTGAGTATAGTGTCTATAAATAACATCAGTTAAAATCTTTTCATAAGCATGTCCAATATGAGGAACGCCATTAACGTAGTCTATTGCCGTAGTTACATAAAATTTTCCCATTTTTCTTCCCTCTTTTGTATTTATAATTAAATTCTATCATGAACAAAATAGTAATTTTTCTGTATAATCTTATATTTATAAAAAAAGAAAACTTCCTTTTTACCGGAAGTTTATCTTTTTCTTTCTCTTTCTCTAACGTTATTAATGCCTTGTATGCTTTCTTATATATATAAAGTATTTCTTTTAATCGAAATTTCAAATAATAAAAAAAAGTTAACAAAAATTAACATTTCTAGTTTGTGAAAAAATTATAATTTTAAATAGCATCTAAAGTGAAAAATAATTCGTTTTTCTCGGTTTTTGTTAGTTCAACCAGCGGTCGGCGAACATATTCTTGAATTAATTCCCTGTATGCTAAAGCTGCTTTGACCGGAACGGGATTTGGAGCCATAAATAATTTTTTAAATATAGGATAAAGTTTTCTGTGCATATTCCCTGCTGTAGCAGCATCTCCGGTTTTAAAGTTTCTTATCATTGATTTAATCTCTGTTCCAAATAAATGAGATGCAACAGAGATTACACCATATGCCCCAACAGAAAGCATAGGTAATGTAAGGCTGTCGTCTCCTGAGTATATTGCAAAATCACTTGGACAGCTCATCTTTAATTCTGTTATTGTATCCATATCTCCGTAACTTTGTTTCAAAGCCACAATATTATGATACTTTCTTGCAAGTGTTTTTACCGTTTCCACAGACATATTCACTCCTGTCCTTGACGGAATATTATACAAAATTACCGGAAGCTCTGTAGCCTCTGCTACGGCAGAAAAATGTTCTATCATGCCTGCTTGCGACGGTTTGTTATAATAAGGTACAACTGTTAAAATTGCATCCGCACCTTCTTTTTCTGCTCTTTTTGCGGTCATTACAGCAGTTTCTGTTGAATTAGAACCGGTTCCCATAATAACTTTTCCTTTATCAGAAACAGCTCTCTTGGCACTTGATAGAATCTCCAATTCTTCATCATATGATAATGTAGGCGCCTCTCCGGTAGTTCCGGTAACAAGCACAGCATCTGAACCATGGTTTACAAGATAATTTGCTAAAAATTCAACTTTATCGTAATCTACTTCTCTTTTTTCGTTGAATGGTGTTACCATTGCTGTAATTACTTCACCTACATCATATCTCATATTATATTTTCCCTTTCTTTTTTATTAAATAGTTAGTACAAAAGACCATTTAGTAAAATTATTCATCTACAATTTCATGTAATTCCAGTGTATTTACACTTTTATCTTTTTGGAATATGCCAACCGGTTTAGACTTATATCTGCGATTTTCATTACACATATATCTGTACAAAGTATCAGCTGCAATCAATATTCTTCCCCACTCCTGCAAGGCAATAAGTCTGTTTAATTGTTCTTCATTATCTCCGGCTTGTATACATATCAAATACCTCAAAGGAGCAGGAGAATTTATGATTCTATACAATATATCAATAACTGAATCTATTTTATCAAAATTATTAAACTTAAACAAAAAACCTTGCTTATATTCAATTGGTGTAACACGAGTTCTTTCTGTTATAAAATTATTCATCAGATTATTTTGTTCATGTGTGTCTATTATCATAGATTTCTGCAAATATTTTTTTGAAAGCCCTGTTTGTATATACAGCGAATAATTTTTTGTTCTTCTCTCTTTAAGTACAACCAGAGTTTTTAGCCCCTCATTAAATAAATCTTCTTTTGCTTTTCTATATTTAACAAACATCTCTTCATAAAAATCACGCGCAAATTCCAAAATTAAACTAATGATTTTCAGAATAAGAATAATTACAAATATAATTATTGCAGCGCAGAAATACTTAGCTTCAAAAGCTTTACCCCAAAAATCAAAACTAAACGGGAAAATATTGTTTGATTCTTCTAATATCCAATCCAGAGATGGTGCTATAAATGCCATCCAATCCCACTTGGCACCTATTAAATTTTGAATCCAATATAATGACAACATCATCATAAAAAACACGCAAACTACTCTTAAGGATCTTTCTGCATTTATCAATCCATTAAATATGCCCATCATCATTTTATGAATTTTGTTCATTAACTATTCTCCAAGATAAATATTATCAATAAGTCTTACACCATCTACCCTGCAAGCTATTAATGCTATTGAATTATTATCTGCTTCTGATTTATCTTCAAGTGTATTTTTATCAACAATTTCAAGATATTCCATGTCATGTTTATCAGTTAAAAATTTGTATGCGGTTTCTTTTAATGCACTAACATCTGTAATACCTTTTTGATAGCAAGATTTTATATTATTTAAAATTTTGCTTAAAACTAGTGCATCTTTTTTGCCTTCTTCAGACAAATATTTATTTCTTGAACTTAGCGCAAGTCCGGATTCCTCTCTTACAATCGGACATTGAATGATTTGTACCGGAACATTCAAATCACTAACCATCTTTTTAATTATAATAACCTGTTGAGCATCTTTCTGTCCAAAAAATGCATAATCCGGTTGAACAATATTAAACAATTTAAGAACAACCGTACACACACCATCAAAATGTCCTGTTCTGGATTTTCCACAAAGAGTATTAACATAAAAGAACGGAGGACAAACGTATGTAAGAACATCATTTGACAATTTATTCCCTTCTCCGTACATTTCATTAGCAGATGGGGCAAAAACAATATCAACACCGTCTTTATTGCATAATTCTACATCCGCATCTAATGTTCGCGGGTATTTATCAAAATCCTCAGATGGTCCAAATTGAATCGGATTAACAAAATCTGATACTACAATCTTATCACAAGTTTCTTTTGCTTTTTTGATTAGACTCATATGTCCGGCATGTAAAGCACCCATTGTAGGAACTAATCCTACAGTAAACCCCTCTTTTTTCCAGTCCTTTATTACGGACTTAACTTCTTCTATTCTATGTAACAGCATATTTTCCCTCTCATTATGCTAATTATATCACATAAAACGAAAAAGGGGTTAAGATTTTTTTTGATTTTTTTTATCACCCAAAGTTTTTAATATTTCCCCATTACGAGGTTTGAAATTTTTAACAAGTTTACGTATCAGTTTTGGAGTTAAATTTAATTCAATTATGCCTGTTTCTTCATTATATTCAGGAATATCAGTGCCTTTATTCGCATTTTTATCATTAAGCTTTTGTTCTATCGGTGTTAATGATACAGTGCTTGTAGAAGTTGTAATTTGTTTTTTTGATTTTTCTTTTTCGATTTTACGTTTTGCAAGTTTTGCTTGTTTTTCAGCTTGTTCTTTTTGCTTTTGGGCTTTTTCAGCCTTTTTATCACATTTTAGCATTGTTTCGTACTGCGTGTTTAAATCATATTCCGGAGGTAAGTTATAATCTCTTGGTGTGATATATAAATTACCATTTCTGCTTATTAATTTTTGAGTTTCATTTTCTTGAATCTCATCTTTTCTAAGTTGTAAATTTGCATTTCTGCTGTATTCTATATATCTTTCTTTAGCCGCTTTATTTTCATCCATCGTTAAAGCTTCCCATGGTCTTTTTAAATCGGCATATGATTCACCAATTTCTTTTCCGGCTAGGAACTTAAACCATTTATCATCAAATTTTTTACCTTTACTTACCCTTGCTCCTACGTGTTGATGCTCAAAAGGTCTTGTCCAGTGAAGTTTATGATTATACGGTTTTGAAGTATCTTTTACAAGTTCTACAAGTAAATGCAAGGCACAGTAGTTACCTTTTGTGTATTTAGGCAACGGTCTATCGACTAATACTATTTTTTCAGGGTCGTCTTCTAAGCCGTTTATAACCCTTTCTTGTGCATCTTCCAAGTCATCCAAAAACTTCTTTGATACATAATCAAATTCTTCTTGGACTTCTTCAGATAAATCTTTGATAGCTGCGGGCCTTTGCAGTTCTATTTCACGGATTCTAACCTGCCCCATATTGATTAAAGGGATATAATTTCCTATTACTATTTCAGATTCTGTTTTTCCTGTTTTAAAATTCATAACAGTTTTTGCTCCATTTAAATCAGTCATGCCACTTTCCGTATCCATGATTTCTTTAATGGAATTTAACTTTCTTGTTGCACTTTTTTCTTGTATTGAAAGTGGAGTCTTTGCTCTATCGGACATAGTTAAGAGCAAATTATCTGTTTTAGCCTCAGAAGCTATCATTCCGCCAAAAACTGTTTCTATAAATTCGTGAACTTGTTTTTGAAAATCGTTTATCATTGGAGGAATTTTCCTTGCGGTATCCAAAGATACTCCCCAAACTCTTTCTTCACCTGACAAATCTTTTTTTGTCGGAGATGTGTTCGCTTCTGCTATCAAACGTGCATCTCTTACTAATCTTGCCTGTTGTCTTGCAAGTGCTGCTCGAGCTTCTGCTGATAATACATTTTTCCCTCTTGCTTGAAACGAAACAGTATCAACTGTTAACGGCTGAGATATTTTTAAACCGAAATGTCGAAAATTTGCTGTTTTAGAATTGTTCTCAGCATAATTACCTGGGATATTTAACTTTGCACTACAAATTCTTTGAATATTCATATAATTTCTTTCTTCTGCTATTTATAAAGCACGTAAAAAATTTTTTTGCTATGCTCTAATCAATTTTTTTATTTAATCACACACTCTTTTTCAATTCTATTCTCGAACTGGGTATATTCACAAATTTGTCTAGCCCATTCTTTTACTATTTCGTCTTCCGGAAGAGTATATGATATAGGCTTTCCAACAGTTACTGTTATATGTTTTTCAAAAAGTTTTTTTGCATATCCATCAAAGCCTTTTATGCCAACGGGAACAATATCAGCCTTAAATTTTTTAGCAAACATTATAAAGCCTTTATGAATATCTGAGATTACCGGTTCATGGACAATTTTTCCCTGTGGAAAAATCCCTAATGACCAAGTTGTATTAAAGATTGATTTTATTGTTTTAAAAGTAGCAAGTTCCGGTTTCTCCCTATTTACAGCAAAAGCTCCCAATGTATGCACCAAAAATCTTAGAACCGGATTGGTTTCTTTTTGGAAAAGTTCCTGTTTTGCCATATAAGCAATACACTTTCCTGCAGCAAGCGATACAAGCGGAGGATCAATATATGACACATGATTTCCGGCGAATATTAATCTGGAAGATTTTGGGATATTTTCTTTTCCATAAATTTTAACATTGTACATGAATTTTGTAACTACCTGAACTACAATCGCTACAAATGCTTTATAGAATAGAATCCTTAAAAAACCGTAATCTTTCTCAGTTCTTCTGCTATAGTTTTTTTCTTTTTCCATTATTTCTTAATTCCCATAATATAATTACACACTTGGTACATATTTAAAACCGGTTAATTCTTGTATTGATTCTCCCCATTTTTGAACCATTTCATCCAAATTATCCGAATATGGAATTGCTTTACCAATTTTTACAATAATTTTTCCTGAAAACGGAATTCTTTTTGCAACTTCAGTTCCCGTTATTCCTATTGGAAGAATATTGCATTTATTACTCTTAGCTATTGAAGCAAATCCTTTTGTTACATTTTTAATCTCACCGTCTAATTGTCTTGTTCCTTGCGGAAAAATTCCAAGCACCCACTTTGTATTTTTAATTGCCTTAACGGTTTTCATTGTTGAAACGCTTACGTGTTCTCTATCTACAGCGAATGCTCCTAGCCAATTCAACCACCAGCGCATAAAAGGATTTTTAAACAATTCAATTTTTGCCATATATGCAACGCCTCTATCCATAACCGCACATATAAGAGGGGGATCAAGTGTTGAAAGGTGATTCGCAGCGATAATAAAGTTATTGTCTTTTGGAATATTTTCTTTTCCCTGAACTTCAAGTCTATAAACAAGTTTAAAGCGTAACATATAAAAAATATGAGTTACTATAAAAAGAAAAATTCTTCTCCATATATTATAAAAATCAGCATCACGATACGAATGATTTTTGTTTTGTTTATTTGTCTTTTCAGACATAATACTCCTCCCTGTACCTAGTAATTATACACTAAAGACACAATAAATCAATAAATGAATAGATTTTTAACAAAAATTAAAAAGCTAAACTTTTTTACAAACTTAGTATATAATGAAATATAGTTGATACTTTGCTAGAGGCGCATTTATGAACGATTATAAACTACTTATGAATATGGCGAAAGAGGCTTCAAAGCAATCTTACTCACCATTTTCCAGATTTGCGGTAGGTGCAAGTGTACTTGCAAAGAGCGGGAAAATATATACAGGCTGCAACGTGGAAAATTCTTCTTTTGGAATGACGATATGCGCAGAAAGGTGTGCTATATTCAAGGCTATTTCAGAAGGGGAACGTGAGATTCTTGCTGTTGCTATATATTCACCAAATGCTGATGATTGCAATCCTTGCGGTGCTTGCAGACAAGTAATGTACGAATTTCAAGGCGATGAAAATGAAGTGGAAATCATAACAGAAAACGCAAGTGAGCTTGTTGTAAGAAAACTTAGTGAATACTTGCCATATGGGTTTAAAATATAAAGAAAGGACTATGATAAGTTACTGTGTATGTAAAAATTTTATATGCATAAAATAAATTTAAATAACTTATTCACCTATTCACGAAAAAATGTATATAGTAGAGCTTTTTATAAAATGGATAAATAAAAATAAACGTAAGGAAAAAGTAAATCCTAACAATACTCTTAAAGAGGGATTAAATTTCAATCAAGATGGGGAAATAATAAAAGAACCGATTGAGGATGATGCTTCAGTGTGTGAACACAATTTCATGCCCGTAGACAGTACAGGATTTGTACTTGCTTGTACAAAATGCGGTTTTGTTATAAAACATAGGTAGTAAAAACTATAAGGATTAATCAATAAATGAATAAATTTTTAGATTTTATATCATCAAAAAGCTTTAGAAATGGGCTATTTTTCTTTTTATTTACGTCATTATTGGCTATAACGATATCATCACAAAATTACTTTTTTCAAAAAATAATAGAAAATGGTGTAAGCAAGGTTGATATTCCCGCAAAACGTGATATGAAAGTTGTTGATACTGTAAAGACAGAACAACTAAGAAAAAAGGTTATGCAAGGTGTAGAGCCGATATTGACTCAAGCGGAAGATGAATCTATTGTTACAAATCTGTCCAATATGTATAACTATGTTATAAAGATTAGAGATAAAGAAGCTTCTGACAGGGAAAAACTTGAAGAATTAAAAATATTATTTGATGAGTTTAACACTCAAGGACTTGCGGATTATATGCTTAAGGCAAATACAGATGATTTGCATAATGTTTTTGAGAAAGCGCAAACAACACTTACTTCCATATTAAATGTCGGAATCTCTTCAATGGACTTTGAGAATGATAAAGTATCTTCAATAATCAGAAATAATCTTCCTCAAAATGTATCAAGAATTCAAGGAAATATAATTGTAGGCATTCTTAAACAGGTTATCGTTCCTAATTTAGTCGTAGATGATACTGCAACAAATATTGCTAAGAAAAATGCAGCAGATGCGGTTAAGCCGTATGAAGTTTTGTTCAAAAAAGGACAGAATATTGTTATTGAGGGAGAACGCGTAAATACACTAAAATTGGATGCATTAAGAGATGCCGGTTATAATATACTGACAGTTAATTGGCTTGGAATACTCGGCATATATCTTTTAATTACATTTTTCACATTTGTATTTCTTCAATATGAAAAAAACTTTGAAAAACAGTTTTACAATGTAAAGTACATGACAATGATGGCATCGTTTACTTTGATATTGGCATTTGTTTCAGCTGTTTTACCTACAGGTTTTTCACCATATATAATACCGATTCCTGCGTATACAATATTGCTTTCGATATTTACAACTCCAAGAAATGCATTTTTTGCTTCGACAATAATTACAGCTATAATCGCAATCGGTATGCATTGGAATATAGAAGTTATTACATCATTTATGCTTTTAAATACTGTTGTAATGACAGCAATGTCAAAGTTGAAATTTTCAAAGCGTTCTGATTTGCTAATTGTAAGTGCAAAGATATCTATTTCAGGAATTTTAATAACAGGTGGAATTTATTTTCTGGAAAAGTTAATGATGGATATAGAAAATGCGTTTATATTAGAAGATTTAGGTTTTATTTTAATAAATACATTTATAATAAGCGGAGTATTTGTACTTGGAGCACTTCCTATTATTGAGAATTTATTTAAAGTTATGACTCCATACGGATTAGCAGAACTTGCCGACCATAATCAAGAGTTGTTAAAACGATTAATGCAAGAGGCTCCGGGAACATTTAATCACAGTTTAACAGTTTCTCACCTTTGTGAAAATGCTGCAGAAGCAATAGGAGCCAATCCTGTTCTGGCAAGAGTCGGAGCAATGTATCATGATATCGGCAAGCTTTCACGCCCGATGTTTTTCGTAGAAAATCAATCTTTTTACGGAATTGAGAACCCGCATAATTCTTGTAATCCGAAATTTTCAAAAATGTTAATTACCGCTCATCCGAAAGATGGTTTAGAACTTGCAAAAGATGCAAAACTTCCGCAAGTTATTCATAATTTTATAATGCAGCACCACGGAACAAGCCTTGTCAGTTATTTTTATAAAGAAGCTTTAAAAGAGGAAGGTGCAGAAAACGTTAACGAAGAACAATTCCGCTATCCTGGTCCAAAACCGAATATGAAAGAAACAGCTATACTTATGATTGCTGATGCTGTAGAATCTGCGGTCAGAGCAGCTAAGAATCCGTCCAGCGAAGAGATTGATACTATTATAAATAAGATTATAAAAGAAAGAATTAGTGACGGACAGTTATCAGATTCACCGCTAACATTGAAAGAAATTACGATTGTTGGAGAAACATTTTCAAGAATGTTAAGAGGAATGTACCACGAAAGAATAAAATATCACGACGATATAGTGAACGGACTTGGTAAAAATAAAAATCAGAATTTAATTCCAAAACCAATAGTTGCTCAACCTGTTATCGATTTAGATTTAGATGCAAAAGTTAGAGAACTTGAAAATAAGAAAAATGAAACACTATCTAAACAAATTAGTCATAACAATGAACCAAATATAGATTTATAAAGAATTAAGCCATGCCGGAAATTAATATTTTTACTGAGAATATATACGAGAAATTAAATATAGATGAAACAGATATAATAGATAAAACACGAAAAATTTTAGAGTTTTACATATCTGATATTTACAAAGAATCGTGTCTAAATAATGAAGTATTTTCTTCAATTACTCTTGATATTGTTTTTTGTGATTCTAAAAAAACTCACGAATTAAACAGAGATTATAGAGATAAGGATTACCCTGCGGATATTATAACGTTTGCGATATTTGCAGATGATGAAAACCACTTTATTTTTGACGGAGATATAAATTTGGGAGAAATCATTATAGCAATGGATAAGGTTGAAGAGGGTGTAAACAGAGATATAAGTAATTCTAAGAATTGGAAACAGGAACTTATGTTTTTGATAAGTCATGGTTTGATGCATTTACTGGGGTTTGACCATCAAACAGAAGAAGAGTACAATTTTGTTATATCCAAACAGAAACAGGCATTGGAGAGAATTAACTATGACACGATATAAATCTCAAGGATTTAATAAAACATTTAGAAATGCAAGAAAGGGCTTTAATCTTGCTCTAAAAAGTGAAATTAATATTCGTGTTCATGTTATTGTTGCTACAATTGTTATTTTAAGTGCATTTTACTTAAAATTTTCCGGAGTGGAATTTTGTTTGGTTTTATTTTGTATAGCTTTGGTAATTTGTGCAGAAATGCTTAATACTGCAATAGAATTTACACTTGACTCGATATATCATAACAGATATTCTCGAATGGTCGGCATGGCAAAGGATATCTCTGCCGGTGCTGTTATGTTTGCTACGTTAATTAGTATATTAATTGGTCTAATTTTATTTGGTGAAAAAATTATTGGTCTGATTGCTTAAAATAAGTTTACCTTTTTACATTTTTTTTTAATGGTGATATGATAGAAACATTATCAAAGAAGATACAGGAAAAAGGATTTGTTAAATTTATCCTTTATATAGTGGGGAAGAGATGAATTATCACAATATTACAAAAGACGATATGTTAAATGGAGATGGGCTTAGGGTTGTTTTGTGGGTTGCAGGCTGCACACATCACTGTCACAATTGTCAAAACCCTATTACCTGGGATGTCACAGGCGGAATCCCTTTTGACGAAAACGCAGAAAAAGAATTATTTGATGATTTAAACAAACCTTATATAGAGGGAATTACTTTTTCCGGAGGCGATCCTCTTCATCCGTTCAATAGAGAAGAAGTATTCAGACTTGTTAAAAAAGTTAGAAAGGAACTTCCTCAAAAAAATATATGGTTGTATACAGGCTTTTTATGGGAAGAAATTAAAGATATTCCGGATATTGCGGATATTGATGTTATTGCAGAGGGAAAATTTGTAGAAGAACTGCTTGATCCGAAACTCCACTGGGTCGGAAGTTCAAACCAAAGAGTAATAGATGTAAAATCAACTCTTGAGAGCGGGAATATAGTTCTGCATAATACATAATAAAAAGTGTGCATTTAGCACACTTGAGAGGGAAATTTTAAGTAAGATTTTTTAAGAGAATTATATTAATAAGGGAATTTATATTTCAAATTCTTCCATGCGGAATACTGTTTGTTCGCTATCGGTTCCGAGTCCTAATGTTGCAAGTTCGTTTGCTTCTTTTTCTACTTCCGGATGATCTTGTAACCAGCGGTGATATTCTTGTGAATTTTTCTTTATTGATTCTTTTTTCATTCTACCAAATATGTTTGTTGTGTATATTTCTTCAATCTCACCTTTTTCGTTTGCAATAACTCTGTAGTCATTACCCTCTAACGAAAAGCGATCTACTTTAACACCTTTGCTTTTTCCGCTCGCTAAGATTTCATCTAATTGAGTTTTGTATTCATCTTGATGTTGATGCAACCATGCTTTACTTTCATTTTCACTCATTGGTTTTCCGAGCTTACCTCTTATAACAAGTTTTTCTTTGCCATCAAATGTTCTTGTATAAATTGCATCCTTTTCCGGAATTCTTTGAACAAAGCTTACTTCTTCAAGCTCATTAAATTTGTCAAATCTTCCTTCTTGAATTGCAACAGCTCTTTGACGAAGTATATCGTGAACTTTTTCGTTCTTTTGAAGATATTCTGTAAGTTCTGCTCCAACTTTTTCAGCTCCGCCAGAAGTTATAACTTTCGCTACATAATATTGTCTTTCTTTATTTAATTCTATTATGAATTTATCTTTTAGTAATACTGTTTCAAGTTCTTTTTCAATTGTTGTTTTTAGATCAGTATTAGATTTAAGATATGTTTCAATTGAATCAGCACTTGTTGAACTGTATCCATTTGTACGCAATTTTTGTATTACACCATTTGAATCATAACTAAGGGTTGTTACGCCGTCAGAAAGTGTCAAATCTTTTGTTCCATCGAAATGCACTCTTTCTTGTTGAGCAAATCTTGTAACTGTTGTATGTTCTGCAAGTTTTCCTGTCGTAGAATCACAGAATTGAGGTGTTTTACCTAATTCTCTTTGAATGTCTGCACTTGCATTTAAAACTTTTGATTCTGCTCTTGCGGCTACTTTTACCGGCTTGCCGTCTTTTACAACTATTTCTGAACCATTTTTTGTAATCATTTTAAATGTTTTCATAGGCTTAGTTGCCAAGCCTTCTACTTTAGAAAATACTTTTTCAAGTGCATCTGCTGCTTTGCTGAGTTTACCTTTTTTAGCTGCAACGACAGCAGTTGTGATAAGTGCTAAAGCACCAACTGTTCCTATAGCTGTTCCTGCGCCAATACCGGAATCAGATGATTCGTTTGTATTTTGTGTGACAGGTATTCCTCCCTCAACAGCAGTTTGAGTATTTCCGGAAGGTTGTACTCCGCTTTGTTCATTTCCTGCGCTCATAACGGATGCGTTATCTTGTGCTCCGCCTCTAAAATTTACGTTGTATGCTCTTTGTGCTTGAATAAACCATGGATCGCTTAAAATTTTAGAATAATCAACTCCGGATGTCAGTGGATTATTCATCCATAACGGATCTATGTAACTTCCGTAACTCATTGTATACCTGCCTTTCAAAAAACCTTATTATTTCCTTACATATATAAAGTATTTTTCTCTTCAGAAATTGACTTTTTTTTAAATACAACTTTACAAAACTTAATGAAGAAATGTAACAATTTTTAGAGCATGCCTTAATAAAACGTCAAAAAATATTTTCATTGAGTTTGTTAATAGTAGAATATAATTATATGAATATAGTAAATATATAAGGAGATATGTATATGAAAAATCTCAACAAATTGACAGCAATTGCTTTGAGTGCATTGTTTGCAACGATGCAGGTATCTAACGCAGCTATAGATACAGGCTTGGGTAATGGTCTTGGCGGAGCGGTTATAAAAGATTCCGGCAGCTTTACTCCTGGCAAAGGTTTGGTCGGAGTAGAAACCGGCGATAATTATGCGACATTAAACTTTAACGATACAACAATGGTTCACTGGGACACATTGAACGTTGGACGCGGTGAAACATTGAACTTCAATACAGTAGACGGTGCCAATAATATATCTGTTATAAACAAGGTATTAAACGGCATGTCTTATTTTAAAGGTAACATAAATGCTGACAGCGGAATCGGACAGCTTATTATATCAAACCCGAACGGTGTTTTATTTGACGGTGCTAAGTTCACAACAGCAGGTGATGCAATTATAACCGCACAAAAGGTTTATATGAATAATAACCGTGAAATTGTTTACGGCAATGAATATAATGCAGTTGATCCGGCAAACAGACCGTTCCATATGGAAATTGTAAATTCAGATTTCAATGTAGGCGGAGAGTTACACTTTATGTCACCAACTTTACTTGCTGCAAATAGAGCTAATCACAGATTTTCAGCAGGAAAGGGAGTGAAATTTACAACATCAAACGGTCAAGATTACTTTGTAGACTATGCTCTTGAATGTAAAGATTGTACAAATGGAGAAAATTACAAAGAAATATCATCAATGAGATTAGATGCTATTCAAGTTGACGGAGATGTATACGTTGTTAACAATGATAAGGGTATTGTTAAATTTGTAAATGGCGGTGAAATAAACGGTAACTTGGATGTTAAATCTAACGGCAGCGCATCTTTAAACTATGTATTCAAAGGTTTAGGCGCAACTGAAACAGCACAAACAACCGCAACAGGTAAAGTATTACACGTTGCAGGTGATGCAAATGTTAAGGCTAACGGTGTAATGGCATATGCACGCGATACGAAAGTAGACGGCAATTTAAACATTACAAATGGCGGCGGTTTTGTAGAAGTATATGATGTAAATGTCGGAAAAGATATGAACTTAACAACCATTGCCGAATCAGAAAATCCTTGCGGATATAAACATTTTATTCACGTAAACGGCAATACGACTGTTGGAGGTTTCGCAGATCTTAATTCAGACGGTATAGTTGATGTTGCAGATATTGCTTTATCAATGGATCTTCAAAAAGATATCGAACAACATATGACAAATAACACTTATAGTGAAAAAGCTGACCTTAATTCAGATGGTGTAATTGACGTTGCCGACATTACAACATTAATTGATATTAAGCATGATATAGAACAACATCTGATAAATGGTACACCCCTCGGTAATGCAACAATTAATTCCGTAAATAACATCCATATCGGTAATTATGATATCAAGCAAGGTGAATTGTTACCAGGAAAGTTTACAGTTGCCGGAACATTGACAGCACATGCTGATGATGGTCACGTAATGACAACTATAGATGTTAATGCTAACAAAGTTGACTTCGCATCTAATAAATTAAATATTTTGGGTAGTGAAGATGCCGTTATTACAGCTAATGAATACAGCTTCAAGTCAAACGGCTATATCGGTGCATTAAAAGCTACTCCGGACAAAACTGTAGCAGAACACGTAATTGATGTAATGGAAAATTACAAATTCATACCAAATGATACTGATAACCACGGATATATTACTATTGCAGGCGGAAAAATTGAACCATATGGAACAATTACCGGTCCAGGACATATAACAAATATTGAAACTCCAAAGGATGCAAATACATACATCCGTTCAGATAAAGACATTTTGTTAACAGGTGCAAATGCAGGTAATATAAATCTAACAACAAATAGAAGCACAATTGAAATAACCGGTGACAATGTTCATGCTCAAAATATAAACATCGGACCGGAAACTGACTATTTGAAACTTGATTTTGAAGGCAGAGATTTTACTACAAATTATACAAACATAAAAGACGAAAAAGTAGTAACTATCGCTCCTGATGAAAAAATTACATATGAGTTAGCAGATGGAAATTACAACTTATCAACTCTTGAACCTGGTGAAAAAACGACAGATTTAGTAGGTCCAAAAGGAAATCCACAACCATCTGACGATAAACCGCAACCATCTGACGACAAACCACAACCATCAGATGATAAACCTCAACCGTCAGACGATAATCCACAACCGTCAGATGACAATCCGAGTCCGGCACTTAGAAAACCAACCAATGATGATAACGTAAAAGTTATGAGAAATTGGACACCGGAAAACATAACAGCTTCTCAACCGACTACTCCTGTAGCATTTGCTGCTGATTTGGACGAAGATGAGTTGGCAGGACCGGTAAGAAAAAATGTTGACGGTTCAGTAACTGTAGTAAGAGCTCTTACTCCTATTCAATAATAATTATTTATTATTAATAAATGAATATAAAATGACGGTAAATGTTTTTGCCGTCATTTTTATTAATAAATAGTAACATAATATTGATTAAGAATTTTTTTATTGATAATCTTATTAAGAGGGATGTAAATAGCATGACAGTTTCGTATACAGCTAAAAATAAAAAACGTACAGAAGATATTTCACAGTTAATGCCTCAGAATATTGAAGCAGAAGAGGCAATTTTAGGTGCAATATTAGTTAATCCCAGCTGTATGAATAGAATTGTTGAAAACATTAAGCCGGAATCATTTTATAAACCGGCTCACAGATATGTTTATGAGGCTATGCTTCAGTTATACAATGGTGAAGATAAAATAGACATTGTATCCGTTTCTGATATTTTGAATATTAACCAAAAACTGGAATTAGTCGGCGGAAGAGCATTTATTAATGATTTAAGCTACAATACTATTACAACGGCAAATGTAGAATATTATGCAAAATTAGTTCAAGAAAAGGCTATAAAGCGTTCTTTGATAAATGCCGGTTCAGAGATTGTTTCCTGCGGATATGACGTAAATCCGATTGAAGAGTCTCTGGAACAAGCTGAAAAATTAATTTTTGACATAGCCTCTCAAAAAGCATCAAAGTCTTTAATATCAATCAAAGATATTGTAAATGATGTTTACGCAAAAATAGAAGAACGTGCCAATAATAAAGATAAGTTAACAGGTATAGATACAGGTTTTTATGAACTTAATGAGTATACTAACGGTTTACAAAAATCTGATTTAATTATTCTTGCAGCACGTCCTGCTATGGGTAAAACTGCATTTGCTCTAAACATAGCGCAAAATGTCGCTTTACAAGCAAAAGTTCCTGTTGCAATATTCTCTTTAGAAATGTCTAAAGACCAACTAGCACAGAGATTGATGTGCTCGGAAGCCGAAGTTGATACACAAAGGTTAAAAACAGGCAACATGCAAGCTAAAGACTGGGAAAAGCTTGCAAAAGCAATGGCAGACTTGTATGAAGCAAAAATTTATATAGATGATACTGCAGGATGTACAATTACGGATTTAAGAGCAAAATGCCGACGACTGGCAATGGCAGAAAAGAATTTAGGTTTAATAGTTATTGATTATCTTCAATTAATAGAGGGTACCGGAAGAGAAGACCGTATGCAGCAAATTTCAAGCATATCTCGAGGTTTAAAGATTCTTGCAAAAGAGCTTAATGTTCCGATTATCGCACTTTCGCAATTGTCTCGTGCTGTAGAAGGAAGAACTGACAAACGTCCGATGCTTTCAGATTTAAGAGAATCAGGATCTATTGAACAAGATGCAGATATAGTAATGTTTATTTATCGGGATGAATATTACAAAAATGCAAATGAAGACGAAGATGAAGCTGAAAAGGCAAAAAATAAAGGAGAAGCTGAAATTATTATTGCAAAACACAGAAACGGCCCTGTGGGGACAGTTCGACTTCTATTTCAAGGTTCTATTACTAAATTTAAAAATCCGGTCAGAACTAACGAATTTTAATTAATAATTCTAACTACAAAGAGAGAACTTATGTCTTATATATCAGTATTTATACTAGCTTTTGCTCTATCAGTTGATGCGTGTTTGGTCTCATTTTCGTATGGACTTAAGTATAAAGAAAACCGATTAAAAAATGCCTCTATGTTATCTGTTTGCACAGGTTTATTTCAAGGCATAATGCCGGTATTAGGCTATTATTTAACGAATCTGATAAGAGAATATGTGCAACAATATGCTCAGCTGATTGTGTTTTTAATTTTTTCTTATTTGGGAATAAAATTTATTATCGAAGCATTTCAGAAAGAAAAAGAAAAAACTCTATGTATAGATTTAAAATGTTTATTATTAATAGGTATTGCAACATCAATAGATGCGTTTTCAGCCGGAATAACACTTTCTTTATACAGAAATGGAATTTTTAAACCCGCATTGCTAATAGCTGCTATAACATTTATTAATTCAAATTTAGGATTTATGCTCGGCTGTTTCTTAAAACACATTCCAACAAAATATATTGAGATTTTCGCAGGACTACTCCTAATAATGCTGGGAGTTAAAGCAATTATGCTATAAAAAGTACAGCAAGTTAATAGAGCTTGCAGGAAAATTTTTAATTTTCTCACGTTATCGATATCGATATGTAAATTTTTGTAAACAGGGAATGGTTATAAAAAACTTCATTTTTTCTTATACTATTAAAAACTTAATCATTGAAAAATAGACCCCATTTCTTGTCAATACTGCAAGTTAAGCACATGAATTGAGTTTCCAAAATTAAAAAATTTGACTAATTTTAATTTTTAGTGAATTCAATAACAAAAAATATTAACTCAGGATACATTAATCCCTGTTGACACTGTTTTTTGTTTGATTTACTATTAGCATGCTATAGTCGAAAGTAATAGCCCGGTGCGGAAATCGGAATTGGCTGGACAAATTTGAATGTCAATCGGCGGTTTGCATGCGACCGGAATAGTAATACAAAAATAAAGGAAAAAACAATGGCAACAGATTCAAAAAGACAAAGAATTAGAGTTTGTTTAAGATCTTACGAACACAAATT
>CAJOOM010000092.1 GCA_905236775.1 Candidatus Gastranaerophilales bacterium | reverse complement strand
TCCTGCAAGAAAGCCATTAGTTTTAGATTTTATATTAGAAACTAAATTATAACCATAATTATAAAACTCTTGAAAATCTTTGTATTCTTTCATATATTGATTTTAACATAAAATTGTCAAGCTTGGATTCTCAAAATTTCTGTTCTTTCTTCTCAAATCGACTGTTCTTTTACGGTTGTTATATACTTTTTCAATATTTACAAACTTCCAGACTGTGTTAAAATGAATTGGAACGTAAAGGAAAGTGTATGACATTATTTAGCGCAAAACATCATCATACTCATACTAACCCGAAAGGGCTTAGAGTTTTGCGTCTTCTCTGAAACTCTTTTTTAATCGGCTCTTTCGGGATATTTTGAGAGAAGTGAGTACGATTAACAAGGAGAAAAATTTAAAATGTCATTCATAAATATTATATCAGCAGTTGGAAATAACAAAGGAATTGCCCCTCTCTTTGTTCGTGATTGCTGCATAGAAATTCCGGTAAAATTAGGATTAACATATAACCAAAATCTAAAAGATTCCAGACAAATGGCAAATAATGCAATCCGTGAACGCGGTATTGATGAATACGGAACATCCGCTATATGGATGGGAGGACCTATAGTTCTTGGAAAATTCTGCGACTGGGCTATAAAAAAATGCGGATATAATGCCGGTGTTAACATGAGTCTGTTTAAAGAAAGAAAAGACCAAGGCATTAAATACAATATAGAAAAATTTAAAGAAAAAGCTCCTGAAGTGGTAAAAGATTTAGAAAAAGCTCTCGCGAATAAGAGCAAATATCAAAATTTACAAGCAGGGAAATTCGCATTAACAACAGCAATTCCAATAGCTTTAATGGGATTTATCTTGCCTAAATTAAACTTTAAATTGACAGAAAAAATCAAAGAAAAACAAGTAAGAAAAGAACAACTCCGAAAACAAAATGGCGAAATCTCTTTTAAGGGTGTAGTTTCTACGATGGCAAATATGTCTAATGTAAATAAAATGGCTGTGACAGACGGAGGTCTAACAATAGGCAGAGTTTGGACTGGAAGAAATCGATACGAACAGATGGAACTGGGATTTAAAAATGGTATGATGATGTTTTTAAATTTTGTGTTTCCGATTTATTTAGCTAAAGGTCTTGATAAATTGTCAATGAAACTTTTTAATACAAATGTTAACCTTGACCCAAAACTTATGAACGATAAAGAGTTTATAAATAGCATAAAAGAAAAATCCATTGAAATGCCAAAAACTAAAGAAGAAGTGATTGAATTTTTAGATAAGAATCCTAATTCGAGATTTTCCAAACTTTGTGAAGAATATTGCGGAGTAAAATACCTTAAGAACAGAGTTCGTGATCCGAGAGAATTTGTTGATACAAATAAAATTATAGAATTCAAAAAAGAGATTACAAAATTTTCTTCTGAAGCTTTTAAGAACAATGATATCAATAAATATGCGAAAAAAGCCGTAAAAATAAAAACTGCTAATATTGCAGCGAATATTGGTATTAGCAGTTTTTTACTTGCTGTTGCTCTTCCTGAACTTATATTCTTCTTACGTAAAAAAGTCACCGGTTCCGATGCTGAACCCGGACTAAAAAGCTAATTTTACAATTTAAAATTTTGTTTTTTTAATGCAAAATTGACTCAAATTGCATTTCAGATTAAAATTAAACTTATGAGAATAATAATTTTTGGAGCAAATGAAGTTGGTTTTTTGATTGCCAACGAGTTTTATGCAGATAATGATATTACTGTCATAGATGATGAAAAGAATAAAATAGATTCTTTTAATAAACTTGACGTAGGATTTATATCCGGTAACGCTTCGAATTTAGAAATTTTAAAGCAAGCGGATATTAAGAATACTGATGTTTTTATTGCTTGCAATAATTCGGATGAACTTAATATAGTTGCTTGTTTAACTGTAAAACGTTTGAGCAAAGCAAAAACACTTTGCTTTGTCAGAAAAGAAGAATACAAATCCTCGCTTGGAATAGCTAAAAATGCAGAATACAATACTGATTTTTATATTGATAATGTTATTTGGCCTGAAGATTTGCTTACTCAAGAGATATTTAGAATCATTACGGTTGCAAAAGCTCTTGATGTGGAAAATTTTGCAGATGGCAGAGCAAGACTTTTGGAATACAAAATTCCAAAATATTCTCCGCTTGTTAATTCTCAAGTTAAGCATTGTGAATTTCCTAAAGATACTTTGATTGTAGGTATTACAAGAGATGGAGAATTGTTTATACCAAATGGTGAAACAACACTTCTGGAAGGTGATAAAGTTATATTTATGGGACTTTCTCATTCTTTAAACATACTTGCAGGAAAATTCTTCCACGAAAAAGAGTTTGTTAAGTACGTGACAATAATTGGCGGCGGAAGTGTCGGTTTGAAACTTGCAAAAATACTGGAAACTCTACGGCTAAAATTAAAAATTATAGAAAAAGATGAAAATAGGTGTAATCTTTTATCGGAAGAACTTAATAATGCACTAATCATAAATGGTGACGGAACAGATTTAGAACTTTTAAATGAAGAAGATATCGCCTCTTCAGACGTAGTTATAAGTGTTACAAATAATGACGAAAAAAACCTTTTGTGTTCTCTTCTATTGAAACAACTGGGCGCCCAAAGAGTAATATCTCGAGTCACCAAAGATACAAATATTACTTTATTTGAAAAAGTTGGAATCGATATTGCAATATCATCAAAAACGGCTTCTTTAAACGAAATAAAAAACAGTATAAGAGATACAAATATTGGTATTCTTGCAACTGTTGAACAAGGACAGGGAGAGGTTTTAAAAATCGAACTGCCTGAAGTATTTGAAACAAAAAAATTAATGGATTTAAAACTTCCCGCAAAAGCTATTCTTGGAGTTGTACAACGTAGAAATAGAATAATAATTCCTAATGGTTCAACTGAAATTATGAGTGGAGACAATGTAATAATTTTCACAACAAGTTTAAATGCTCAAATAATTAAAAAATTCTTTGAGAAATAGTGAATATACAAAAAGTCTAAAACTATAAAAATAACATAGTTATACTTATACTCTTTCAATTCTCTCGCTACGCAGCTTTGTTTTTAAAGTGTACCATTTTGAAATTGTTTTAGATAATCATACACTTTAATTCATTTAAATTTTGCCTGCTTACAGTTTTTTGTTCTGATGTATCAAGATTTTTGACTGTAATTTCGTTTTTTGCGATTTCGTCTTCGCCCAATATAAGTGCATACTTAGCTACTTTAGAAGCTTTTTCTAGTTGTTTTACGAATTTTTTGTTTGTTAAATCAAATTCTGCGGAAATACCGTTGTTACGAAGTTCTTCAGTTAATTTTAATGCCTCTTCAGTATTATTAGAAATCACATAAGCTGTTAAATGTTCATCTAATTTATCCCCAATTAAAGCAGCCAGTCTTTCCATTCCCATTGCAAAACCTATCGCAGGAGTATCTTCGCCCCCTAAATTTTTAACCAAAGAATCATATCTACCGCCACCGCAAACAGCATTTTGAGAACCTAAATTATTTGATTTAATCTCAAAAACAGTTCTGTTATAATAATCCAAACCTCTGACAAGAAGCTTGTTCCGTTCATATTTTACCCCCAGAATATCAAGATATTTTTTAAGTTCTTCAAAATGATTTGAACATTCTTCACAAATAAAATCGCCTTGTATTACTTTTTGAATTTCAGGTTTTGCGTATATTTCCTGACATTCCGGAGATTTACAATCCAAAAGCCTCAAAGGATTTTTTTCAAATCTATTTTGACAATCTTCGCATAATTGCGGTAAATACGGTCTAATTACGTCTTTTAAGTGTCTTTTAAATTCTTCTCTACACGAAGGACATCCCAAAGAATTCAATTCTACAGTTAAATCATTCAAACCCAATGCTTTAAGATAATCAACAGCCATCATTATAACTTCTGCATCCGCACTTGGTTGTTTAATTCCGAAAACTTCTACACCAACTTGATGGAATTGTCTTTGCCTACCGGCTTGTGGTCGTTCATACCTAAACATCGGACCTTTATACCACAGTTTAACCGGAGCCGAAAGTCTATGCATGCCATTTTCTATAAATGCACGTACAACTCCAGCCGTATTTTCCGGTCGAAGAGTCAAGGAACGTTCGCTTTTTTCAAAGGTGTACATCTCTTTATTTACAATGTCTGTTGTATCTCCGACACCACGCGCGAAAAGCTCCGTTGCTTCAAAAATAGGGGTTCTTATTTCACGCGCACCGTACTTAGAAAATACTTCTAAAGCTTTCTGTTCCATAAAATGCCAAATTGGCATTTCGTCAGGTAATATATCTTTTGTTCCTTTTTGCACTTTTATTATTGCCATAATTTTTATTCCTTTATATAATCTAATTATACTATAGGGATAAATGGAAATAAAGAAAGGTCTGAGTTCAGTTAGTTATGGGAATTAAAGTTACAAAAATGCAAGGCTGCGGAAATGATTTTGTCATTCTTGATTATGAAGAATACAAAAAAGGAGTTGATGAAGAGAGATGGACAAACATGTCAGAGGCAGCAAAAAAACTTTGTGACAGGAATTTTGGAGTCGGAGCCGACGGTTTTATTATCCCTAATACAAATGCTGAAAATGCTGATATTGGCTGGTTTTTTTACAATTCAGACGGAACTACAGCCCAAATGTGCGGAAACGGCATAAGATGTTTTACTAAGTATATCTATGATAAAGGATTTATTACTAAAACAGAGTTTACAGTAAATACTCTTGCCGGAATAATAAGACCTAGATTGCTTGAGAATGGTCAAATTAGAGTAAATATGTCAAAACCGATTCTGGATTCAGCAAAAATTCCGTTTGTTCCAGAAAATAATTTAAACTATAAATTACCAATTAAAGATAAAATATTTATAGGAAATGCTATTTCTATGGGGAATCCGCATTTTGTTATTTTTGTTGATGAAAATGAAGATATTTTACGTTTGGCTAAAGAGTATGGACCATTTTTGGAAAAAGCCTTTGAATTTCCAGAAAAAACCAATGTAGAATTTGCAAAAATAATAAATGAAAATAAAATAGAATTAAGAGTATGGGAGCGCGGTTGCGGAATTACTCAAGCTTGCGGAACCGGAGCTTGTGCTACTACTGTAGCCGGCATACTTAATGGGCTTGTTGAACATTCTGTTGATGTAAAACTATTAGGCGGAACGGTTCATATTGATTGGCCGGGGAATAAATACGATCCAAACCATGATGTATATATGACAGGTCCCGCTGAATACATTTTTTATGCTGAAGTCGTTTAATTTAAAAGTTCTACTTTCTAAGTAAAACATCTAATAAAGTTTTATGAGTTAAATTATTTTCGTCAGCTTGTTTTTTTATGCCTAAAATAGATTCTAAATCTTCTTTTAAGGTTTTTAAATCTTCATATTTTTTAAGCATTCCATCCATACAAATAGAAACATCACCTGTTTCTTCAGACACAACAAGGCAAGCCACATCTGAGACTTCCGACATTCCAATTGCAGCTCTATGTCTAGTGCCATATTTCCAACTAAGTTTAGGGTCTTCTGTTAGAGGTAACAAAACACCTGCGGATAAAATTCTGTTCTCTTCTATAACCATTGCGCCATCATGAAGCGGGGTATTTGGATGAAAAATAGTTAAAATAAGTTCTGTAGATAAAATTCCATCAATTTTTGTTCCTACATCTGAATAAGCTCCTGTATTTAAACCCTTATTAAATACTATCAAAGCTCCTGTTTTTGTTTTAGTCAGATACTTTACAGCTTCTATAAGTTCTTTTATTATATCAACTTCTGTATCTTGAACGGTATGAGTATTTTTTGAAAAAAGAGTTTTTCCTATAAAACCGGGTTGTCCTAAGTACCCAAGGAATCTTCTGAGTTCCGGCTGAAAAATAACAATTAAGCTCAAAGATACAACCATTACCATGCCTTTTAAAAATAAACCCAGTATAGTTAGATTAATTAATGTCAAAACTTCGCTCATTATCCACAAAAATATAAGGATAAACAAGCCTTTTACCAATTTTTCGGATGAAGTATTTTTGATAAATTTTCTATAAAATAGAAACAAAGTTGATGCTATTATAAATATTTCAACAATATTAACCCAAGTTAGCGACCACTTGAGCTGTCCTATAACACCTTGAAATATTGCAATTACAGTATCTAACATTATTTTCTCAACCTGTTCGGGATATTATCATGTGAGATTAAATCATCAAGACTCTCTCTATTTACTATAATATCAGATTGTGAATTATTTACAAGTACCATTGCATTTTTTTCTACACGATTATAATTTGAAGCCATAGAATAATTGTAAGCACCGGTGTTATAAACACAAATCAAATCACCTGCATCAAGTTTTGGAAGAGTTATTTCGTTAATTAAAATATCACCGCTTTCACAATACCTTCCTGCAAGAGTGATTTTTTCTTCTTCTTTTTCGTTTTTCACAACGGTTTCTGCAATGTATTCAGCTTGATACATACTCGGTCTTGGATTATCAGCCATACCACCATCTACAGCTACATACTTTTTAATTTTTCCGTTTAGGTCAACTGTTTTAGAACTTCCTACTGTATACAGAGTTACACCGGCAGTAGATATAATACTTCTCCCCGGTTCGAGATAAATTGTCGGAATGTCAACTGAATATTTGTGCATAGCCTCTGTTACAACTTTTGCAAGCTCTTTTACATCTGGTGGATTGTCTTTTAATGTATATTTAACACCTAACCCTCCTCCAATATTCATTTCATCTAATTTTAAATTGAACTTTTGGTTAATACGCGATATTTCTCTTATAAGTATTTCAATCTCATCACAAAAAGATTGAAGTTCGAATATTTGAGAACCTATATGAGCATGAACACCTTTCAAATTTAGGTTTGTGTATTTGTTTTTAATAAGTTCGGTGATTTTATCAACCTGAGTTAAATCGAATCCAAACTTTGAATCAATTTGTCCGGTTTGAATGTATTCGTGTGTATGACACTCAATTCCAGGAGTAAGCCTTAAAAGAATATTAACATTTATCCCTTTTTCATTCGCTATTGTATTTAAAAGTTCAGCTTCATAAAAATTATCAACAGAAAATCTTCCTACTTTCAAATCGAGAGCAAGTTCAATTTCTCTTCTAGATTTATTATTTCCGTTAAATAAGACTTTTGACATATCAACACCGGATTTATAAACAGTGTATATTTCACCAGCAGAAACAGTATCAAAACCAAAACCTTCTTCGTCTATAATTCTTGTGATAGCAGAAGTACATAGTGCTTTTGAAGCATACATCATTTTTATATTTTTATAATCTTTAAAAGCATTTTTATAATCTTTACAAATTCCTCTCAATGTAGCTTCATCAATTATATAAAGCGGTGTTCCGTATTTTTGCGCCAAATCAACTAAATCACATCCGCCAATAGTTATGTTTCCTTTATTATTCACCCCTGTGGTAATTGGTTTTAAAGATTGATTTACACTCATTTATTTATCCTTTATTGTAATTTTATAATATTAATCCTATCAAAAAATTTAATCAGTTTTAAAACCTATCTTTACAGGTTTTGTTCTGTCAATTAGTAAATCCATTGCTTCCCTTAATTCTCTAATATCTGATTGGTTATCCTTACAGTGCTGAATAAAGTAATGCTCTAATTCAGCCAATCTTTGAGCCATTTCTTTATTTTCAATAGCCCATTGTCTCATTTTAACAAAAGTGTTCATTATTTGAATATTTGTCTGTATTGCTTTTTTAGAACGTAAAACAGAAGACAACATTGCGACACCTTGTTCAGTAAAAACAAACGGAAGTTTTTGTCTGCCGCCACCTTTAGGCGATATCACAATTTGTGATATCGGTCTTAATTCTTCAAATTCCTCTTTCGTAAGCTGAAACATAAAATTTTCCGGAAAACGTTCTATGTTACGTTTAACAGCTTGGTTTAATGCTCTCGTTTCAACTTCATAAAGCATTGCTAAATCTCTGTCAAGCATAACTCTTTGACCGCGAATAATATATATTAGGCTTTGGATTTGGACTATATCATTCATAAATTTATTCTACAATAATTCCATATTTGTGTCTACCGAATAAAAATCGTAATATTAGTACTTTACTAGTCATTTTAAGTTCAAACAAAAAATGAACTCTTAACTATGTAAATATTCAGACAATAATTCTAATGCCGGAGCAAGTGCTTGCGCAGAAAAACCGATTCTTACATAACCCTCCATTTCCATTGTTTCACCCGGGAGCAATGCTACACCAGTTCTGTTTTGGAATCGTCTACATAAATCTCTTGATAACATATCTTTTTTATATTTAACAAGAGCGGTTGTTCCTCCGTTTGGAATAACACATTCTGCTAATTGTTCATTGACGAGCCAATTTGCAAAAGTCTTAATTCCATTATTTAATATTGAAAAATTACGAGCTTCTATTCTATCTCTGTTTTCAAGCGCAACACAAGCGAAATAATCATCAAGAACACCGACACTGATTGTATTATATTGTCTTTGATGATTAATTTCATTGACTAAATCTTCTCTTGCACAAACCCATCCAAGTCTCAATCCTGGTAGAGAATATGTTTTTGACATACTTCCTACTGAGATTCCTTTTGTATAAATATCTGCAATGGATTCTGAATACGGATTCCCAATTAAATTAAGTCCTCTATATACTTCATCAGAGAGAACCCAAATTCTATTTTCTTCAGCCAGCCTAGCTATATCATAAAGCATTCTATTTGGAATAACAGAACCGGTTGGATTATTCGGATTATTTATGCATAAAAGTTTTGTTTTAGATGTAATTATTTCAGAGAGCTCTTCTAAATCCGGCAGCCAATTATTTTCTTCTTTTAAAAAGTATAATTTTATATCTGCACCTATTGATTCAGGGATTGAATAATGTTGCTGATACGTAGGTAGAACACATATAACCTCATCTCCTTTTTCTAAAAGAGAATAAAATATAAGATGATTTGCTCCTATTGCCCCATGTGTAACAGTTATATTACTTACATTTTGATTTTTATAAAGCGATTTTATGTTATATTTAAGTCTTTCTGAACCTGTTATATCGCCATAACTAAGCGGAGTATCAAAAACATCTGTTTTAGCTATATCGCATATCTCATTTACTGTAAGCGGTTTTATACAAGTTGTAGTTAAATCATATAACGCACTGCTTTCATACCGGTTCATCCATTCTTCAATTTTAAAAGGTGCTATTTTCATATATTGATTGTAACATAAAGAGAATTCGAAAATTTCAAAAACAGCAAAACTGCATACTATTCTTTAAAAACAAGATCTGGCTTCCTTGCTGCAAGTGTTTCATTAACTTTTTTTATAGGAGTAGTTTTGGGGGATTTTAAAACTTCTTCCGGACACTCTTCTATTTCGTGTGCAATTTTAAGCATTGTTTCTATAAATCCGTCTAAAACTTGTTTTCTTTCGGATTCAGTCGGTTCTATCATTATAGCTTCGTGCACTATTAATGGAAAATAAACAGTTGGCGGATGATAATTAGAATCCATAAGTCTTTTTGCAATACCTAGTGTATTTACCCCTTGATGGTGCTGTTTTTCTCCGGATAACACGAATTCGTGCATACAAGGCTCGTCAAATGGAAGTTCATACACACCTTTTAGTTTTTCTTTAATATAATTTGCATTCAAAACAGCATCAGCACTTGCTAATTTTAAGTTGTTACCCATCATAAGAATATAAGCATAAGCTCTTACCAAAATACCAAAGTTTCCATAGAATCCGCGAACTTTACCTATTGAATTTGCCACATCATAATTTCTTTTGTAAATTCCATTTTCATAAGTAATAACAGGTACAGGTAAAAATTCTTTAAGTTTTTCTACTACACAGACAGGGCCAGCACCTGGGCCGCCTCCTCCGTGCGGAGTTGAAAAAGTTTTATGCAGATTTATATGAACCACATCAAAGCCCATTAATCTGGGGTTTGTCCAACCCATTATAGCATTGAAGTTTGCTCCGTCGTAGTAAAGAAGAGAACCGTTAGAATGCAAAAGTTTTGAAATCTCTAAAACATTCTCTTCAAAAATACCCAAGGTATTAGGATTTGTCATCATTATTGCAGCAACATCTTCATCCAATAAGGACTTAAGGGAATCAATATCGACCTGCCCTTTTTTATTTGACTTTACCTCTACAATATCAAATCCGCACATTTTTGCACTTGCGGAATTAGTTCCGTGTGCAGAATCAGGAACTATAACTTTTTTACGATTAAATTCGCCTTTTGTTTCGAAATACTTTTTAATAATCATCATGCCGGTAAGTTCACCGTGTGCACCTGCTGCAGGTTGCAGTGTTACGGCATCCATTCCGGTAAGAATCTTTAAAGATTCCTGTAGTTTATACATTAATTCTAAAGCTCCTTGAGAATCACTATCCTTTTGATAAGGATGAAGATTACAAAAATTCTCTAAAGATGCAAGGTATTCATTAACTTTTGGATTATACTTCATTGTACAAGAGCCAAGCGGATAAAAACCTTTTTCGATACAAAAGTTTCTATCACTTAAATCTTTGTAATGGCGCATAATTTCCAATTCGCTTAATTGAGGCAACCCTATGATATCTTCCCTTAACAATTCTTTAGGAATATATTCGCCTAATTTACAATCTTCTAAACACACCCCATCGACACCACAACTTTTTTCAAATATTGTCTTCATCTAAACTTTCCTGTTTTAATAATTCTCTTTTAACTTTATCCAATGCATTTTGTATAATTCTGGATATTCTTGATTGTGATATATTAAACTCAACTTCTATTTCTTTTAATTTTTTATCATAAAAATATTTTGCTTCAATCAAATCTTGCTCTCTTTGTGAAAGATTCTTCATTGCTTCACAAATTCGTTTTTTTAATTCAACAATTTCTGCTTTTTCTTCCGGAGTTCTTCGATTATCCTTAATTTGAGTCGGATTCTCAGCATCCTCAATTTCATCTATAGAAAGTATTGTTTTGTATACAGCATCTTTAATTTGTTCTTTATTTAAAGAAGAACTATCATTTTTCATAACAGACCACTTATATCTACGTCTCATTTCATTTCTTATTGCCCATTTTATAGCTTTTGTTAAATAAGCTGCATTAAATACTTCACTGTTTTTAGGGTTATTAGTCGTTACATAATATACAGTATAATTAGCAAGAGCAATTACTTCGGATAAATCAATTAAACCAAGTGTTGAAAATTTCTTATATTCGACCTTAGATATTGTTTCAATTAAATCTTTGTATTGAGCTAAATTTGCTCTTCCTTCTCTTTCTTTATTGATTGAATCTAAATCCTTCATACCTCATATAATATCTAAAAGTATGAACAAATGCAACTTTTGCTTTACAGAAATATTATGTCATGATATTTTATTTTAGAGGTTGTATGTCAATTGTTGATTTAATAAATTTTGATAAACAATTTGGGAAATTAATAATTGGAACCGACGAAGCGGGGAGGGGACCTGCTGCCGGCGGAGTTTATGCTGCGGCGGTTTGTTTTGGAGAAAAAGAAATCTCTAAAAATCTTATAAAAGATTTAGAAATATTAAATGATTCAAAAAAACTTACTCCCAAAAAACGAGAATCTATTTATGATTCGATTCTAATAAATACATTGAATAAAATTGTTTGCATAGAAGTAGATGAGATTGAAAATATAAATATTTTAAATTCTTCCTTAAAAGCAATGAATCTTGCTTGTTCTGATATTGCAGAAAAATTCAGTAATTCACTTACACTCGTCGATGGAAACAAACTTATTAAAAATTATAAATTCCCTCAGCAATACGTGATAAAAGGCGATTCTAAGTCTGCTTCGATTGCTGCTGCCAGCATTTTGGCAAAAGTAACACGTGATAGGTACATGGAAAGACTACACGAAGAATTTCCAATGTATAATTGGGCAAAAAATGCAGGATACTTAACAAAAGAACATATAGAAGCAATCGATAAATACGGTTTAACAAAATACCACAGACCATCTTTTTTAAAAAAATATTTTGAAGCAAAACAATTAAGCTTAATTTAAAATAACAACAAAAAGAATAACTTAAATAAGTCATTCTCTTTGTTTTATGGTCATTTTCAAAATTTATTCAAAGAACCTTGTGTGAACTGTTGAATCTAATTTTTCAGTCCGCATCATTTGACCGGCTCTATTATATACAAAAACTTTATCACCTGATAACTTATATATACCATCTTCAGTTTGGTAAGAAGAACGTTTAACATTTTGAACTTGAGAAGTTTGGTTTATACCCTTAGTATCATCATTGTTATTTGCTTTACTGTCTTTATCATATTTGTAAGATACCTCTGCTTGTTGCAATAACAACTCCCTGCTCCATGGACTAACTTGTTCTATAAGTTCCCCAAGTAATTCTTTTGCTTCTCCTTTTTCTTCTTCACTTGAGACTCCGTCTGCCATAAATTGTGATTGCTTTTTTTGTAACTCAATTACAATATTTTCATCATTTTGAAGTGTGTCACAATAATGTGTAACCATTTTATCATAATCATCCAGGGCAGAATTTATTTGTTCGCTTAGGTTTTTTAGAACCGGTAAATATTCATCGGCATTTATTTCGTCTTCATTCAAAGCATTTATTTCCGCTTTCAAATTCTGTACAAATTCCAGATGTTGAGATAAATTACATTCATACAATCCTTCAGTTTTTTTATATTGCGGTGTATAATCATCCTTATCCTCGCAGTATAAATACCAATTTCCAAAAAATGATTGTTGTTGCACAGATTCTTCAAGTGTGTTTAAACCAATTTTTATATTTTTCAAATAAAATTTGACAGTATTAGAACTTATATCAGAACTTTTTTCAAGCATATGCACTAATTGCTTCACATTGCTGTTTATTGATTTAAAATTGTTTTGTGTAGATACTATTGTTGATGATATATTATTTCTGCAACTATTTATGACATCTGTCACTCTGCTTAAATATTCTCGGTAAGGACGAGTAGCATTTTTTAGACCTTTTTCTGTCATAAAAGCTGTAAAGATTTTTTCAGTATCATTTTCAAGCACTTTTTGTTTTATGCTTTCTACTGTCAAATCTTCTATTGAATTAGAAGTTGTTCCTGCCAGCAGCCTGTTTAATTCTCTGCCATCTTCAATAATTCCGTTGTTGTTTTCATCAATATTTGCACTCTTAATATAATTTTGGGCAAATGCAGTTAATTTGCTAATTTCCGTTCCTGACATGTTTTTCTCCTTTTTAATTTTCCTCAAAAATTCTTCAATGTATATATATAAAAACATTTTGTTTGCAGAAATTGCCTCGTAAAAATGTCATAATAGCATTCTTTTCGTTGTTACTACTTAATTCCAACCAAATAAAATTTAATTTAACAAAACTTAATAATCCTATCTTAAACTATGAACACGGAAAATCTTATAGCTGCAAAGTTCGATTATTATTCTTTGACAAAACATATTATTATGCACATAAAAAGAAAGACCGGATATTTACTATCCGGTGTATCCCTATATTATTTAATCGTAGTTTACTTAATCGTAAAATATACTCCTTTAGAAATATTATTAAGCATTTATCACTTAATAACAGTAAAAAACTTA
Source organism: Candidatus Gastranaerophilales bacterium (assembly GCA_905236775.1). Lineage (GTDB taxonomy): Bacteria > Cyanobacteriota > Vampirovibrionia > Gastranaerophilales > Gastranaerophilaceae > CAG-196. The sequence goes on along the minus strand of CAJOOM010000092.1, from coordinate 10,021 downwards.
AATTCAGACGGCATTAATTTCCCAAATGAAAGAGAATTCGTTGCAGCTACAAATTTTTCCTCTATGTAGTCTGTTCCGTCAAATCTGAATTCAGAAACTATAGAATAATCACAAGATAATTCGATAGTTTTATCAAAAACTTCTCTACCTTCTACTATTTCATTCCAACTATTTCCGTTTTCATCACTTTTAAGAACTTTTTCAGTTGGAGAAGAACAATTTGCAATTACAAGTATTGAATTTTTAAGTCCTTCTTTTTGAATCTGCCAAGCTACAAATCCATCATCATCCTGTCTTATAATATGAGCCTCACCGTCCGTTATGACAGGTGTATTTTTTACAAACCTATCTATTGCATCAAATTTAGAATAGAAATCATAATCCTTTTCTCTTTTCATAGAAACTTCGTTTCCGATTACATATTCCATGCCGGTCTTAGTAAAAGATTCGTCTCCATCAATGTACATAACCGGTCTTTGAGCATATCTTCCACCAGGCAAGAATTTATATTTGAACCACTTAAATAAAGCTCCTTGCTGTCCAAGTTGCCCCGGATATCTGTCAATAGCTTCAAATTCACCATCTTGATTGTTATATGATTTTAATATTGACAGCGGAGTCGATTTTTTAGAAGAGGTATTGTAATTTGAAAGATACAAATTGTCTTCAGCAATAGCTGTAGGTGTTTTGTAACTTTGTGAAACAATATCATTACCCCATAAAACATCAAAATTCATGTCTTCGTGGTATTCTTTGTAATAATTATCCCAAAGCATATATTCGCCTAATGCTGCAAAATATGGGATTTTTTCTTTCATTGCCGTATTTAGCATACCTAAAACCTTTCTAGGCGCACGATAACTTATTGGAATACCATCTTTTTCAGAAACTTCATCTACAATGTGATCAATATGATCGACTCTGAATCCGTCAAAGTTAAATTCTGATTGAAGATTTTTCATATAATCAATAAAGAAATGGATAACATCTTTATTAAATTTACCATTTTCAAGATTTACGAAATAATATGGTGTTTGACAATCAAGATTTGCTAAATGTGTTACATCTTCCCCATTAAACTTGTAATGTTTGAACATAGGATAAGAGGCACCGTCGCTCATTTTATCAAATACAGGTACTCCAGCAGAACACCAAGCTCCACCGGGAGCCGGCCACATTCCTTCATTTATTAATGCTCCTATTATTTCACCTTGATTTGTTATATCAGATTCTTTTAACTTTTTGTCTTTTACATTTCCTGTAACTCTATTTATAATATTTCTTGCTTTTTTATGTAATTTGTCCTGAATACTTCTTTCTAGCATTGAATTTGATAAAAATATCTTTGTCTCTTTCAAAACATCGTTAAGTTCATTAAGAATGTTTTGATAATGCTCCGTGATTTCTCCGCAGCTTTCTCCTCTTAATTCTTTTTTATAAATTCCACTTACTATATTTAAATCATCTTCCGAATATTTTTCTTTTAACTCATCAACTGCTTTATCAACTTCCTTAGAAAGTTCCGTAATTAAAGCATAAATATCAAACCATCTTGCACAATCAGGATTAGTTAGAACTACTTTTGAGAATCTTCCTGTTTGCGGAAGTATGTCGTATATAACAGGGTGTCCTGCAAGTTGTGTCATTTGAATAAACATTTTTACTTGCTCATCAGCATTTAATCCTGTTTTTTCAAGAATAGCTTTATCTTCTAAATTCGAACTTACATTGCTTGCAGTTGGAAGATAAGCACATCCAAATTCACGCGGATGAAATGGAATCAAATACATTGTTGTTCCAAAAATGTGGTTTTCAATATTTCCGGTTGGTAAAATCAATAACTGCCTTAACCAATCCATAAATTTGCCGCACTCATCAGAATTATTTCCGTTTCCTAATCCTGCAAGATTTGTCAATTTAATATCGTGTCCTTCTTTTTGCAACCAGGAAGAATCTTTTACATTGTTTCTGGCAAGCACACTTGATTTTGTAAAATTAAATTGCCCATCTTTAAATACACCATTTGCAATCCATTTGTACTCAAGAGCAAATAAAACCTCTGAATCACTTAATTCTTCTAATGCTTTAATTTGCGGATACGGAAGATAACCAAATTTTTCCATTTGAGATTTTAAATAGTTTTTTCTATCTTCACTAATAAAATTAAAAGAATGCATTTCTTTAAGTTTTGAATAAAAACTGTTCAAATTTTCGCAACTATTGTCTGAGGTTTCTTTCTTGAATAAAAATGATAACATAGGGATTCTCCTTATATAAATGTATTATTGATAATCGGACTTGTATAAGGATAATATCATGGTTATATATTTTAGACAAATGTTTGTTAAGATTTGTAACGTTTTGTAGCAATTAAGAGAACTATTGAAATGCTGCATGCTGCTACTACATGCTATGTGCATTTAACAATTGACAAAAAAGAATAAATGATAAATAATAATAATAAAGTAGGACGGATACATAAGAGTTTGTAAGTTCACTTATATATCCGCTTTCACTCCTACAGTTTTACAGTTTAAATGCTATTACTGCGATTGCTATTGCCAGTAATAGCATTATTACTTTGTCAACCATAGCACTCTCCTTTCCGACCTAAGTCCTTCACTACTCGTGTGTGTCGGTGAAAAGTATGAGCATACCTACGAGGATAATTTTATCATAATTCATTTGGGCTGTCTATTTAACTTCTATTGTACGGTTGCATTTTTTTAAATTTTTAGATTAAGATATATTTCAAAATTTTAAAAAAAACTAACTAAATTTTACGTTCTTATAAAAACTAAATATCTTTTAACAATTCGTTGACAGAGATAATGCGGACTGGTATACTTATAGTAAGGTCAATTATTCAAATAGGTTTAGTATTAAGAAGAGAAAGGAACAAAAACTATGAAGAAACACGGTTTTACTCTGGCCGAAGTTTTGATTACTTTGGCAATCATCGGTGTCGTAGCATCTTTGACATTACCTGCATTGATGGCTAACGTACAAGAACAACAAACAGTTACGGCATTAAAAAAAGCAACTAATACACTCGTAGAAGCTGCAACAATGAATGCAGCGAATGAAGGATTTGATTTTAATGATGTTGATGGATTTGGAGACCCGGATAATATTAAGGATGATCAAGGTCGTGCCAATAGAACGGTATGGGGCATTTTGGGAACAAATGCAAATATAGATATGGCTCGTTCAAGTAGTTCAGAAATCGTTTTTAAAGACGGAACATCTATTTTAAGCAGAACTGATGCTAATTGTGGTACTAGGAGAGATAGTGGTATAAGTCACTCAATAGGGTTGACATTTGATGCAACAGGACCCAAAAATCCAAATGCAAATTCTGAGTGTACAGCAAGTAGTGGTGTTACAAGCTGCGCAGATAAAAGAACTCGTAGCGTAAAAGACAGAATTAATATTTGTGTTGGCGGAACAAGTGTATGGGGTGCAGATGGTGTCGCAAACTGGGCTTTAACAGGTGCCGGTACGTCAAATCAAACTTCAGGTGATATGGTCCTGAATAATAAGACTACTAACAATAATAATGGTGGCGGCTCAGGTTCATAGGTTTATTGTACATTGCTAATATTACTAAAAATAAACAGGCCGGATTATTATCCTGCTTGTTTATTTTTAATTGATATAAAATACGATTATGATATTTGGGTTAAAGGATTCTTTTTATGAATATAGATTTAAGCATTGTAATCCCTTGTTTAAATGAAGAAAAAACAATAGGTATTTGTATTGATAAGTGCTTTAAGGCATTTGAAGAATTAAAAATTAATGGAGAAGTTATAGTTTCAGATAACGGCTCGGTTGATAATTCAATTGAGATAGCAAAGTCAAAAGGTGCAACTGTAGTTAATTGCACTGATAAAGGGTACGGCAATGCGCTAAAATATGGATTCAAGCATGCTAGTGGAAAGTATATTATTATGGGAGATGCTGATAATACATACGATTTTTTTGAGATTCCGCTACTTTATAATGCAATAACTGATGAGTGTGATATGGTAATTGGAACAAGACTTCGTGGTAATATTGCAAAAGGAGCAATGCCTTTTTTAAACAGATATTTAGGGACTCCTGTTTTAACTCTTGTATTAAATATTTTATACGGAACAAGAATAAGTGATTCCCAATGCGGAATGAGATTAATAAAAAAAGAATCTCTTGATAAAATAGAACTTACAACAACCGGCATGGAATTTGCATCCGAGCTATTAGTAAAATTTGCAAAAAATAAATTCAAAATAATTGAAGTTCCAATATCTTTACATAAAGGTCCGGAAAACAGAGTTCCTCATTTACGTCCTTGGCATGATGGCTGGAGACATTTAAAATTTCTGGTAAAAGAACGATTTTCTCGTTAAATTTTATTCCGATAGTGTTCTAATTTTTTTGAGTAAAAATCCTGATAATAAAAATAGGGTTAAAAAGATTATTAATGCTAGTTTTATTGAATATGAGGTAATTATATATTTAAAAATAAGAAGAAAAAGCCCTGCAAATAATGCTGCAGACATGCTGTTAATAGAAGAAATTGTTGCCCTTGACGTTGATGATATGAGTTTATGAATTCTTGATATATTACCAACATTAAATACCATATAGAAACCAATAGATATACAAATAAAAATTAAAATTAGAATTCCACTTACACTATTCCCTCTAATTGTTTGTGCAAGAAGTAACAAAAAACTAGTTATATATAAAAGCCAAGCATATTTACCAACTTTGAATAAAGATAGCTTTTTAATTAAATATTCTGCATTTAATGCACCAAGTGCTCTAAAAACATGGTTTATAAAATAAATAACACCAAACATGAAAACCGGTATTTCGAGGTTTTTCATAAGCGGCTGAAAATTCCATACAAAAACACTTGTAACACCAAACAAAATACTCGTATAAGCAATATATGTTTTTATGTTATCTTGTTTTGCAGCAAATTTGATTATACTAAAAATATTTTTTGCATGTTCTTTAAATGAAAAGGAATTTTGATTAGGCTTTATATTAGGCAAGAATAGCAATATAAGAATTGCAGTTATATTAAAAAATAATTCAATGCTAAATAAAATAGAAAAACCAACGTATTTAAGAATTCCGGCTCCAATTAAACAACTTAGTGCAGAACCCATTGACATACTAAAATTAAATTTTCCAAACTTACTTAGTACTTGGTTGTGTTTTTGCTGTGTTTTTAAATAATCATATATATACCCATCAGATGCACCCACATAAAATGCCTTAGATAAGCCATACAGTACTTCTCCAAGTAGAATTGTATAATAATTTGGCATAAATAACCAAAATATCAAACGTAATGAAAAAAGTAAATATGAAAATATTATAACAATTTTTCTTGGAAGAATATCAGCAATATATCCGGAAGGAATTTCTGCTAATAGACAGGTAAAATAAAATATACTTTGAAAAAATATAAAATCGGCTAATGATAATCCATTTTGTAAATAAAATAAAAAAGAGATAGCAATTGTGTATCTTTGCTGTTGCAAAAATACTGTAAAATTTAATATTTGTAATGCATTTAGTTCTATTTTTTTCATATAGCAATAACTCTATATTGTACTCTTCTAAAAATTAGTAGAAATTTTTTGAAAAGACCTTTTATATATATTATACAATTTTTTTTCTAACAAAAATCTTTTTAATTCACCAAGATTTTTTTTTATACATTCTTCTTCAACAGCTTTATGAGTAGATGTAATAGAATCCTTATTGTGCCATCTATATGTAAGTAGAATTTTTTTAGTAACATAAATTCTTTCAGCCATAACATAAGACGTATAAACAAAAAAAGAATCATTGTGTATTTTTAGATTAAGAAAGTGAAGATTATTTTTTATTATAAAATCTCTTTTAAATAATTTATTCCATGGAATACCTCTTGAAAAAGTAAATACATTATCAGGAATATCTTTTGGAGAAAAAACTTTATTAATCGGATATGGATACTCAAATAAAAAATCTCTATACTGCTTACAAGAAGCATTATTACTATTTATGCACTCAAAATTAAAAACTAAAATGTCAACATTATTTTTAGATGCTAATTTATAGCTTGTTTTTAATAAATTCGGATGAAATATATCATCTGAATCAAGAAAAATGACATATTCACCAATAGCAGACCTTAAACCTATATTCCGCGCGTTTCCGGCACCGGTATTTTTTTTGAGAGTTATAAGTTTTATTCTTTTATCTTTTGCTTGTTCATTGCGTATTAAAAAATTTGTATTATCAGTAGAACCATCATCAACAAATATTAGTTCATAGTTTTTCAAAGTTTGTGCTTTAAACATTAAAAATAAACTCGGCAAGTATATTTGTGAATTGTAGCAGGGTATAATAACTGAAACTGGCACAGAAGTTGGTTCTTTTTTATTATTATACTGAAACATAAAAATAATAAACAAACTTACTGCTATAAAAAACAATAGTATAATATATAACCGAAATCTTCTAAAGCTCATTTTGACACTCCTACATAAAACTTACACTTCTATACTAGCATAAATTATCTTTTTTATATAAACATTAGTATCTGCATAATTTTCAGTATTTATTATTTTTGATTCTATTTAATCGGTAATTTACAAAGCTTAAAATTACCATATAAAATTTTACACTTACTAAAAGTCATTTTAGTTTCATTATTTTTATTCCAAATATACGTTAAAAAGAATGTATTGCTATTATTAGTAGTATCAACACTTATTTTAGATAGTTCGAATTTTTTACCAGACCAAATACTTTTGTATGCGGCATAAGATGGAATTATATCTCCACTTTTAGTTTTTAGATTATAACTATTTTTTAAATAATAAAAAAATGGTTGCACTCGATCCATAGATAAATATATCGTTGAATTTACAGGTATCAATTTACTAATTTGATTTAAAGTTATATTATATTGATATTGTGTCATACCCCATATTTTTGTGGGTCTGTATGCTGTATTAAAAATAAGGCTGACTGCTACTAAAAAGGTTGTACAACTTATATATAAAAATTTGTTATTTATAAAATTAACCGAATTTTCTATTAATAACCAATAAAGCATTATTAAGTATATATATAAGAAGTAGTAATGATAATGTCTTCCGGGAGCAATAACTAAAAAAAAGAACATCGTCGCAAAAATTATATAAATAGCAAATATTTTCCATCTAAATTCTTTTATATATTTTATATAGATATATAAAACTGTTAAAAATAACGGCACAAAAACTAAAAAAGTTAAAAAATTTAAATACATATTGTTATTTTTAGGGAAAAGAAATCCTATAAATAACATTAGATTATTTTCAGTTATAAAATATTTTGGTGTATGTACTGGTAACCATTGAATTGCTAACACTAAAAAACCTGATAATATTACAAAAAAAGGTAATAAAAATTTTTTACATTTCCAATTTTTATTATTTATTCTGTAAATATCATATATAAAAAAACAACTTAATATTAAAGTTACAAAAGTACCATTTATACAAGTGTTAGTCGCAAAAAAAAGTAAAATTGAATACAGCACTACATGTTGTAATCTATTTTTATAAAAAAAAGTTAATAAAAATAAAAGAAAAATCGTTAAACCATAATCTCTACCGAGTGTTGGATAAATAACCCAAAATGGAGAAGAAAACATTATAAGTATTTTTATATAACTTTTTATTGGTGCAAAAAACCACAATAAAATCATAGATGCAAAACAAAATAACCAGTTTAGATATTTTACTATTTCTGGGTACAACGAACTTATATGTGTAAATGGCTTTAGAATTGTATACCACAAAAAAGTATGACCTTCATAGTGCATTAATTTTATAATTTCTAAAAAATTCAAATCTTGTGCAATATTATATGCCCATACTTCATCCGAATTATAAATTTGCATATTTGGATTTGTTAATGTTAAAAATATCCAAAGAAATACACAAGTTATTGCGATGTATTTGTTCAAATTATACTTAATACATATATTTTTTAATTTATTCATATTTTTCATTATTTTAATTTACAAATGGTTGTCCATTCCCTATAGTAACCCATAAAATGAATTTTTACCGGTTCACAATTTTTTATTCTTTTTATCTTTCCATCTGATAAATCAGAAACAATCTCATTAAATATTACTTTATCTGTATAATACGAATTATCATAAATAAAATATAAATGTTCATTTGAATTAAAAATATCTTTTAGTTTTTCATACAAATAATCATTTGTATAATAATGATTTATTCTATTATGAGAGACATTCTTCATCAGTTTTTGTGGAATAGAAAAGCCATATGATTTTATATTCTGATTTTGTGATGGTAAAACATAACTCGCTAAAATAGTTCCACATATAACATTTGAATTATCTTCTATTTGCATATCTTGAACTGTTAACAAGTTCTTATAAGGACTAGTATGATAACCTATTGAATAGAATCTTATTGTACAAAGCAAAAAACAAATTATAATAATAAATCTATAATAAAAACTTTTATCAACAAAGTTTCGATTTTTAAAAAAATGAATATATATATACATCAACACATAGCTTAATAAAATAAATAATAACACAAATTCTAGGGCAAGATTTATGTGTTCTATATACCTTGTACATAGACATGCTATTAATACTGAAAGACAAGCATAATAATTGTTTAATTTATAATTCTTAAGTACATAATAAAGTACTGTAAAAATAATTATTGGCATAAGAGCAAATAATCCAATTACATACCGCCAATTCACAAATACAAATAAATTTATATAATAAGAAATAATTGTAAATATTATTATTATATTAAACAATTCGGGTTTAACTATATTTAATTTTTCAATTGGTTTTTTATATAAATAGAAAATCAATACAGAAATAAAAGTAAAAATAATTTTAGGGTCGTTAAACCTTCCTTCTATACCTGCATATCCGCTTAACGTGTTCGCAAATGGCATAAACAAAAGTTGCAAAAAACTTCTATTTGTTAAATCAGCATAATCTGATGCCAAAACTGAATCAATACTAGCCATTGGGGATTTAAAGATTTCGTTAAAATAAGGGAAAAAAGGATTTTGAAAATGCTGAAAAACGGTATATAACCAAGGTGCACCAAACATTATAAAACCTGATAGAAAACCAAAACTCATTATTATTATTTTTTTTAAAGGATTATCTATTAATCTATAATTAATCAAGGTTATTAACAAAAATGTTAGGACAAATACACCTTGTGTGTACCAAAGTCCGGTAGAGGCGCCCACTAAAAATGATGAAAAAAATAATAATATCAAACTTAAATTGCTGCTTTTATAAATATTTTTTAAATACAAATACAATGCTGTTAAGATAATTGTACCAAAAATTAGTTCATAATGACTAAAATCAAATGTATATAATATTATGGGAGAAAATATTGTTAAAATAATCACGGATACACAAACAAATATTTTTTTATACTTATCAAAAACAAAAATAGTATCAGCAATTAAATATGTCAGAAACATAAAACAACCTATTTTCAAAGAAGATAATGCTAAATATAAATAAGGATGAAAATTTAACTTTTCTATTAGTAAAAAATTTATTGCATTTATCAAAGGATGAAAATAAGTGCGAAACATTACTGGCATAAAATCAATATCTATACGATGATTAAGAAATGCCCAACCAGTATAATATTTGTAAGAAAAAAAATCATAATCACCAGCTGGAACGTAAATTATGCCAAGAACGACTCCTACTAACAGACATAATAAGAAAATTAGTAATTTATTTTTCACATCTCTTCCTTAAAACTTACTATCCCTAAACCTGACCCTAATAAAAAACCGTACCACTGCCTATCGAAGTATAACAAAAAAGATTTTGCAAATATTACCTACTTATCAGAGCTATAACACCCGCAAGGATTATCTTAGTGCTGCTATGTTTCCATCCTGACACGGTTCGATATCTTACGCCATCATATTCTAATCTATCAAC
>CAJOOM010000091.1 GCA_905236775.1 Candidatus Gastranaerophilales bacterium | reverse complement strand
TACAACAATATTATTAAAAAGTTAAATACAATAAAATCTAATCGAGAAAATTTAGAAATAGTAGATACAATATTAAGTAAGTTATTATAAATACCTACTTCTAAAACTTTAATCTTTTTATTTGTTTCAAATATTTTTGTTTTAAGTTTCTTGCATTTTCAAAAAACAAGATTTCTGAATGAGTTAAAGATTTTCCACACGATAATTTATTATCAATCAAGCAAAGAGTACATATAAAATCTGCTACTTGAAATAACCTATATTTGTAAGGTGAAACGATTCTATAATCCAGCTTATAGGTCGGGTTTTAACCCGACAAATACTTATTGTATAATGTTAGTTTATAGGTCGGGCTTTAGCCCGACACATATTTTTAAGTTATTGACGGGTTAAAACCCGTCCTATTTACTACCTCAAAGTATCATTTTCGGGTGTCAAAATTCCAAATTTGAGAACTTTTAAGGGGTAAGGATTCGCCTCAAATATTGATATAATCTAAATTATACAAAAGGACAAAAATAGGTAATTTGAAATATTGCGTTCATTAAAATGTTTTTTTTAAAGTTTGATTACACCAAACCCAGTTCCTCTGCAATATAATCTCCCAAGGCACTTTTAGAACCGTTAGGATTTTGAAGATACTCATTTATTATATCATCTACCATTTGTAATTCTTCTGAAGAATCAGGTTGGTTTAAAAATGATATTATTTCTGCAAACCTTTGACGAAGACTTTTGTTGTATAATAGCTCTTCATTATTTAAAAACTTTTCAACAATTTCAATATTTTCAGGAGTTACTTCAAAATTTGAACGTTCTGCCAGTATGTCATAAGAATTTGCAAATTCAGGTATTTGTACGAGCTTAACTGCTGCATCTGCAATTCTTTGTGATAATTCAGGCGAATATAAAACATCTTCTGAATGTTTTTCTATTCCCAAATGTCTCATATCGAAATTATCATTAGAAATAAAACTATGACGATTCATTAAATTTTTATGGTATGATTTATTATCTGCAATAAAAGTCGGTTCTTGCATTTTTGCCTTAAGTTCGGTATTTGGATTTGAATTATCTTTAGCAGACTTATTAATTAGTAGCATAGCTGAACCAATGATACTGCCATATCCGGCTGTTTTTGTAAATCTTTTTACTTGTTCTGGAGTTAGTTGTTTTACATTAATTGCTTTAAAACTAGGTTTATTAGATATTTGATAACTCGGTACATAATAGTTTGTTGTAATTTGCATAAATTTCACTCCTACACATTTCTAGATTTTGATACTCTTATAAAGTTCAGTAAACTTTCAAAATTGCCTAATTTTTGAAAACAATTTACAAAAGTTTACAAACGATATTGAAAAGAACTAAAAATCTTGTATAATATAAATAGATAGTTTTGATACGGTAAATTCTCGGTACCGAGCCAACAGGCGACAGAGGGACAGTCCGAGTCCTCACAATCAGAACTATCTTTTTAATTTTAAATTTCTTAGTTTAGATAAGTCGCTACGGTGCAAAGAGAGTAAAAAGTTTTCTTTGTAATCGTTTGTGCATTTGACAATCACCTCATAAAGTTTTTCATTCATTATTTTGAAAAACCTTAAATGATTGCACGTACCTAGTATCACATCATCAGCTGACTGTAGAATAATGTTTATTTTGTTGTAATCATCAAAATTTAAATCGGGATGTTCTAAGATATTCTTAATCAGACTATCAACAGAAAATTTAATTTCTGTAGTTTTTGCACTAAGGAGTTTTGTTTGAATCTTCTTTAGAATACCAATTTTATAAAAACTTTTTAAATCAGATTTATTAAAATTTTTACGAGCATATAATATTGCGTCTTTTTTATTTAAAGTTTTACTTAATGCAAACTTTGTTAATTCTAATGACTTATTATAAAACTCTTGAAAATCTTTGTATTCTTTCATAGAAAGATTATATCACAATCTCGAGGGTTCGTTTTCCACAAGATCAAAATGAGTGTTCTTTCTTCTCAAATCGGCTGTTCTTTTACATTAGGGATTGATGAGAACCTCCCAAAATGCGTTTAGCATTTTCAAGGAGTTGCGCGAGTGAGCTGAGGCTGGAGAGTTTTTGAACTGTACCCTAAAAAGTGGACAACAAAAAGTTGCGAGTATGGTATAAGAAAAAGAAAGGGTACAGAAAATGGAAAAATTTACACAAGAAGAAAAAGAAATATTGGCAATGAATCCTAATATACAAGCTGTTTTATCAAACCAAGTCTTGTATACAAAAGAATTCAAAGAAAATGCAATAATAGAATATGAAAGCGGAAAATCATCAAATCAAATATTTCACGAAGCCGGAATAGATACATCTATTCTTTCTAAACAATATGATTATGCATCCAAAACAATTTCTAAATGGAGAAATGCTAATAGAGAAAATATTAATATACATAACCCCAAAAAGAAAATAAAAACAAAGAAATCAGCATACCAAAAACTATTGGAACGTAATGAATATTTGGAGGCTGAAAATGAATTTCTAAAAAAGTTAAGTGCTCTGTACGACCAGCACAGAGCTTAAAACCATATTCTAAATATGAAATTATTAGTACTATTGAAAAATATCCTATTTCAAAAATGTGTAAAATAGCTAAAGTATCAAAAAGCGGATATTACAAATGGCTAAAAAATAAAGATAAAATGTCTTTTGATGAGATTTTAAAATATGTTCTGGTAAAGGATTTGTTTTTCAGAGGAAAAGGACAAAGAGGAATTAGAAGAATAAAAATGGATTTAGCAGATACATATGGAATAGTAATGAATAGAAAGAAAGTATCAAAAGTAATGAAAGAATTAAATTTAATAACAAAAACAAGAAGAAAAAATCCTTACAAACAAACTATTAAGGATAATTCGGAAAAGTTTTATTGTGAAAATTTGTTAAACAGAGAATTTAAAAATAAATTGCCATATAAAGCATTAGGAATAGATATAACTTACTTAAAATACAATGGTAGATTTGCATACTTGTGTGTACTGCTTGATGTAAAAACGACGGAAGTCATATCTTATTCAATGAGTAGGACAATGACCAAAGAACTTGCATTGGCAGCAATAGAAGGTGGATTGGAAACAATAAAGACAAGCAAGTATTCAACAATAATACATTCCGACAGAGGAAGTCAATTTACAAGTAAGGACTACAGAGATTTATTATTAACTAATGGTTTAACTCAATCTATGTCAGCTCCGGCAAGTCCAAGAGACAACGCTGTAATTGAATCATTTTTTGGACATTTAAAAGATGAAATCAATTTAAAAGGAATAAAAACTTTTGAACAAGTCGTATCAATAATTGATGATTACATGTATTACTACAACAATGAAAGACGACAATGGAATAAACACAAAATGACTCCGGTTGAGTATAGAAAATTTTTACTTGCGAGTTAATTGTCCACTTTTTGGGGGACAGTTCAGCACTTGCGTGTTCGAGCGGGAGCGAGCTGAGGCTGGAGCAGTTTTGTTTGAAAGAAACGTGAG
>CAJOOM010000090.1 GCA_905236775.1 Candidatus Gastranaerophilales bacterium | reverse complement strand
TGCGCTAGCCAAACTTTCGTTTGCGCTACCTAACTTCCTCAAAAAGATACTCAATCTTTTTTCGTCAGTTGCCACAGGCCCGTGGCGACTTTTTATTTAATTTTCAACGCGGAATTGCAGTTATCTATATATTCCGCATCTTCTTTCGATGTCTACTTTGAACCAATTCCGATTCATAGTCACTAAACTATGTCGGGCGCTATGTGCTTTTTTATCAGTCTAATCTCGCAATCCATAAATGTTTCGATTAAATCAAAGCATCCGCTTAATCTAAATGATATCAAGTAATAAAACAAAAATCAAGTTTTTATTTTAATATGTATATACTGAACAAAAACTCTTTCTATAAAAAATCTTTATCTAATTTTAATGTTTTTCTGTTTGTAATAAAATGTCTTTATGAACAAGACTAAAAATACATTATTTTCTGGAAAGCGTGTTATCATTGATAATAATTCTCTAATAATGGCAATAGAGTCAAGCTGTGATGAAACAGCTTGCGCTATTGTGAAAGGCGGAAGGGAAGTTTTATCGAATGTCGTAGCTTCTCAAATAAAAATTCACGAGGAGTATGGCGGCGTTATTCCTGAAATTGCAGCTAGAGAACATCTCGAAGCTGTCAATGTTGTAATTGATGAAGCTTTTAAGCAAGCCGGTGTCACCGGTGGTGATATAAGTGCATTTGCAGGAACTGTCGGACCGGGTTTAGTTGGCTGTCTTTTAGTTGGTTTAAATGCTGCAAAAACTTTAGCTCTGGCTTTTGATAAGCCTTTTATCGGAATCAATCATTTGAATGCCCATCTTGCGGCAAACTTTATAGATACGGATTTAGAGCCTCCCTTTGTTGCACTACTTGTAAGCGGTGGTCATACTCAGATTATTAAAGTAAATACATATTCTGATATGCAAATTATAGGTGAAACTATTGATGATGCTGTTGGAGAAGCATATGATAAAGTCGCTAGGCTTATTGGTTTACCATATCCTGGTGGTCCTAAACTTGACAAATTGGCTCAAGAAGGTAATCCGTTTGCATTTAAGCTTCCTGAGGCAAAAGTAGGTGAATATGATTTTAGTTTTTCAGGATTAAAAACGGCGGCTCTAAGGTTGGTAAAATCCTTTGATGGCAAAGAACTTCCATTAAAAGATATTTGTGCTAGTTTTCAAGAATGTGTTTCTTCAACTTTGTACAAAAAAATTAAGCATGCTCTTGAAGAAACAGGATACAAACAAGTTGTTCTTGCAGGTGGTGTTGCTGCAAACAGCGAAATCAGGAAAAAAATATTCAGTCTTTCTGATTTAGGGTATAAAGTTTATGCTCCTCAAATGAAATATTGTACAGATAACGCATCAATGGTTGCATCTGCTGCATACTTTTTTGAAAATACTTTTGATAATATAGATGTGGAAGTTTTCTCCAGAGTTAAAGCATAGTACAAGTACAAGAATTGAGCTTTCTCATACCTTATGACAACTATCACTCCAGGTGTTATTCTTCGTCGAGATATGTTCTATAATTGTCAATTGCATCAGAATTTCTTAGTTTTTGTATAGCTATATTTTCCAACTGTCTTATGCGTTCTTTTGAAAATCCCATTGAATTTCCTATTTGTTCCAGTGTATTAGGTTCTTCATTGTCTATTCCAAAACGTTTTTTTATAATTTCTTGTTCTCGTTTGTCTAATTTTGAAAGTAAGTGGATAACATCATTTTGTTTAAGTTTTATTTGAGCATTATTTTCCGGAGAGCAGTATGTTGTGTCTGCTATATAGTCTTGAATACACAAATCATCTGTTACGTACGTTTCTAAACTTACCGGTTCTGTTTTTATGGCATCTCTAACTTCTTCTATATGTTTTTTATCCAATCCGGAAATTTTTGCAATTGTTTCATCGTCAGATTCAAGATTTTCGTCACATTCTGCAATTGTACATGCTTTTTTATATTTGCGAATTTTTTCAAGCATATGAACAGGGATTCTTATAGTTTTGGACTGATTAGAAATGGCTCTTACTATTGTTTGTTTAATCCACCAAGTTGCGTAAGTTGAAAATTTAAAATTCTTTTTATAGTCAAACTTTTCTGCGGCTTTAATAAGCCCTAGAGAGCCTTCTTGAACTAAATCCATAAAAAGAACTCCTTGACCGATATATTTTTTTGCAATACTAACAACAAGTCTCAAGTTTGCTTGAATAAGTTCTTTCATTGCTATATTTTTTTCTATAGCATTTCCCTCTTGAATAATTCTCCCAAGTTCTGTTTCTTGGGTTTTTGTAAGCATCTTCTTCCGTCCGATTTCTTTAAGATACATTTGTAAAATATCATCGTTATTTACTATTGTGCTAAATGTTCTCGGGGTTTCTTCATCTTCGTTATTTTCGTCTATATCAATATATTCTGCATTATTTAATGTCTTAATCATATTAAATCCTCCATGCTCTTCTATAATGTAAGACGATTTATTTTTAAAAAAGTTCCAATTTTTATAAAAATAGTTGAAACGCAATGAAATCAAGCATAGTAATCGATACTTTTATAATTCCCTGCTTTATCTCATGATAAAAATTCCGGCAAAATTTCATTGCTTAACATGGTACCTTTAAGATTAAAAGCATATCCTTTCGGGGTTTTTATTATGTAATTTGAATATTTTTCCAAAATTGATTTATATTTACTCTCGAAATCAATATTAAATTTTTTTTTAATACGTAAAACATCTATTCCTTCAGTTTTTCTAAATCCAAGAAAAATTTCTTCTTCAAGTTTTTCTTGCTCGGTTAAAAATCTTCCATACTCTCTAACCGTCGGATTAGCCAAGTATTTATCAAGAGATTCGAAATTAGAATATCTGATTCCGTCTACATAACCGTGAGCTGAAACTCCAAAACCGTAGTATTCTTCATTATTCCAATACGTTAAGTTGTGTTTGGATTCAAATCCTTGTTTTGCAAAATTGCTGACTTCATACCGTTTGAAATTTGCGCCGGTTAATATCTCATTTACAATTTCGTACATATCAGCTTGAATATCCTCATTAGGTATGTTGTCGGGAGTATTTGCGCCCCAGAAAGACCCGCCTTCAATTTTAAGACCATAAGTAGATATGTGTTGAATATCAAGCTCTAAAAACTTTTCTAAATCTTTTTTTATTCCGTCCAAGTTTTGTGTCGGAAGCCCGTATATTAAATCAACACTGATGTTCTTAAATCCTGCGTCTTTTGCATATTTAACAGTATTAATTATTTGCTCAGAATTATGCCTGCGTCCGATAAGTTTTAAAAGTTCATCATCAAAACTCTGTGAACCTATGCTAACACGATTAAATCCTAAATCTTTAAGCCCTTTAAAGTATTCAAAACTGCAATCATCAGGATTAACTTCAATTGTCACTTCCGGTTCAGATTCAAAACGGAATTTCCCGATAACTTTTTTCAGCAATTCAATAGAAACAAGAGATGGAGTCCCACCACCAAAGTATAGAGTTTTTAACTCTTCTCCTTTATAATTATCAGAGATTTCTTTTAAAAGAGAGTAAATATATCCTGTAATAAGCTCCGGCTTATTAAATGACACAAAGGAACAATAATAACATTTACCTTTGCAAAACGGTATATGAATATATGAGGCTTTTGGCATAATAATTTTTCACTTCCCGCTAACTTATATTAAATTCAACTAAATCATCTTTTATGATGTTTTTAAAACTTTCTTTTATTGTATTCAAATCAACGATATCAACTTCATAGGGAAATGTCGAATTTTCAAAATCGGATTCTAACTTTAATTTCCTATCTAATGTTAAATCCGGACAATCTATTGCAATATCCACGTCAGAATAAGGTCTGTTTTTACCCTTTGCTCGAGAACCAAAGATATAAAATTTAGCTTCAGGATTAGAAATATGTTTTTTTAACATATCTTTTATAAATTCTACATGTCTATCTTCAAGTCCAAATAACATTATCCCAATCTTTCCTTTAATCTGTTTAACAAAAATTCAGCCTCATTTTTGAATGCAGGTATAATTTCAACTACATCTTTTGCAACATTTTCATCATAAGTATGAGAGGTCATATTTCGTTTTTGTCTATAATCATCCCAAGTTTCAAGATTTGATTTTAATATTTCCATACGATTTGCAGTTCTAATCATTTCATAAAATGTCATTCCGTCAAGATTTTCTTTTTCAAAAGCACTTTTAGCAAAATATCTCTTTATCATTTTTATTGATAGTGAATACGTGTATTCAAATCTTAGTATCATAGAGTCACGCATGTAAAGATTTGATTTATCTGAATTATATACATTTATTACATCTTCTAAACTATTTATTGCATTTTCAAATGAAGTTAAGTCAATAGTTTCCATAAATAAAATCCTTTAATATTACGTCTTTGAAATAATTATAGCATAGATTAAGATTAATCTATACCATTTTCCTCAGCATTTTCCCTAACAAATTTTATTTTAGGAATTTTTGTATTATTATAAACACAAGTAAAAAGGATTAGAGGTAAGATTTATGAATATAAGAGGAATTATA
>CAJOOM010000089.1 GCA_905236775.1 Candidatus Gastranaerophilales bacterium | reverse complement strand
TAAATGTAACGGGGCTTTAGTAGTTACTAAGGCAGCCCCCTAAATTGACTTTGAAATGACCACATAATGAAAGGGGGAATTCGTACGAACATACAGGGTGATTTCAAACAGGACATTCCTCAATTTGAGATTGAGGCGCTTGCTCGGCTCATTTTACCGAAAATACAGGAGTATTACGAGAACGACGAGGGTAAGAAGGATTTTGAAGATTGGATGAAACAAGAACAATCATAAGGATTTTGAACCATATATAAACGGCGGTATCGTGTGTGATACCGCCGCGTTTGTTTATATGGTTAGTTTGCTTTTGGTTCAAACCGGATTTCGTAGCCGAGAACATCAAGCATGCCGCAAAGGGTTTTAAGCGTGAGGCTGTTTTCGTGGTTTTCAATCCTTGAAATAACCTGCTGCTTATTGCCGCTTTTTTCGGCAAGCTCCGCCTGTGACATACCGGTTGCCTTGTGGATTTTGATTAAATCAGCCAATAGGCGGTATTCACTTCTGCTTTCATCCCATAACTGCTTAAATTCGGTGTCGGTGTTCAGTTTTTCGTTGATTTGTTCGTTTATATTTATCTGCTTAAATGGCATAATATGCTCCATCAAAATTTTATACAGCTTATTATTTATTTTAATCATATCATACAACTTTTATGTCATATTGTCAACAAATGTATTATAAACTGACACATTTTTATCTTAGTTTTGTAGAATATTGTTGAGAATAATAAAAAATTATGATATAATGTATAAGCATTAGTAAAACAATTAATAAATAGTTGAAGTTTTTTTACTTTGACTACTTAATAAAATTTTATGGGGAATTTATGATAGAAACAAATGGAAACGAACTCACAAATTATAAATATATTGATTTGTTTTGTGGAATAGGTGGATTTCATATTGCATTATCATCTTTTGGTGCACAGTGTGTATTTGCTTCTGATATAGATAGGTACTCACAAGACATATATGAAAAAAATTTTGGAATGCGACCAAATGGAGATATAAGACAGATAAAATGTAAAGAAATACCAAGTCATGATATTTTATGTGCGGGATTCCCGTGTCAACCATTTAGCATTTCTGGAAATCAAAAAGGATTTAATGATTCTACAGGGAATGGAAATTTGTTTTTTGAAATTATTCGCATAGCAAGATTTCATAAACCTAAAATAATTTTTTTAGAAAATGTTAGCAATCTAGAAAAACATGATGACGGCAAAACTTTTGATATTATAAAAGCAAAATTGGATTCTATAGGCTATTACATATTTTATAAAAATATAAACTCATCTGATTTTGGTGTGCCACAGGCGAGGCAGAGACTTTATATTATAGCCATTAGGAAAAATTTAAAAATTAAAAATTTTGTTTTTCCAACAGAAACAAATAAAGCAATTTGCTTGAAAGATATTTTATTGAATGATTCATATATAAGTGATGATTTGTTTATAAAAAGGAAATACATTTTAAACAATAAAACAATATTGAATCAAAGCAATAAATTAATTAGAATAGGACAAATAGGTCTAGGAAGACAGGGTGAAAGAATTTATTCAGTGTTAGGACATGCTACAACCTTATCATCTCAGAGCGGCGGGCTTGGCGGTCAAACTGGAATGTATTATATTAATGGAAGAGTTAGAAAACTTCATCCTAGAGAATGTGCAAGATTAATGGGATTTCCAGATGATTATATCTTACCAAAGGAAATTAGAGTATCATATTCGAAATTTGGTAATAGTGTAGTAGTCGATGTTCTACAGTACATAATGAAAAAAATAATTGAGTATTTATGAGGGATAAAACTATGGGTGAGATTAAATTTTCAATGACATACTTGGCACTGAAAATGTTTGGTAAACAATTATATGCTAATGTTAGTGCTGCTATAGCCGAGTTAGTGGCAAATGGATTAGATGCTAATGCGCAAAATGTATATGTTTATATGGACATCATCAATAAGGAGAAATCAAGTATTGAGATTTTTGATGATGGCGATGGAATGGATATAAACGATTTAAAAGACAACTATGCTGTAATAGGCCGAAATAAAAGAGATTTTCTTTCACATGATGAAGCTATAAAACAAATGGGAAGAAAGGGGATTGGTAAATTAGCAGCACTATATTTAACAGACACATATTACATAATAACAAAAAAAACAAACAATCCAATTGGTGT
>CAJOOM010000088.1 GCA_905236775.1 Candidatus Gastranaerophilales bacterium | reverse complement strand
GCAAGAAGCAGAATATTTAAAGTTGCTAACATTGCTGTAATGAAAGCTCTTAAATATGCTTACAGAGACAGACGTGCTACAAAACGTAACATGCGTCGTTTGTGGATTGTAAGAATTAATGCAGCAGTAAGAGAACAAGGAATGAGCTATTCAAGATTTGTTAATGCTTGTAAAAAAGCTAACATTCTTGTAAATAGAAAAATGCTTGCAGATCTCGCTGTAAATGATAAGGAAGCTTTTGCAATAGTTGTTGAAACTGCTAAAGCGGCTTTATAAATTTTAACATCAAAAAAAGAGAACGACAAATTTTGTTGTCGTTCTCTTTTTTTTGTTAAATTTAAAACTTGTATCTAATTAATTATTTTTTCAAAGCTTCTTCTAATGCTTTTTCTAAAACTTCTATTTTAGATTCTAAAACTTTCACTTTAGCAGCTTTTTCATCAGAAATAACCGACTCTTTTTCTAATTCTCGTTTATAAGAATTTATTTTATCATTTTTAACATTTAGCTTAAAGAACATTAAAAACATACCTATGCCCATGCCAGCAATAAATATTCCAGCTAGTTCCCACTTTCCGGATAAATAAGTATAACTGTACCATCCCTCAAGTATGGATAATGTAACCAATAAAAAACAGTAAATAAATTTTTTCATATTATCCTCCAATATGCATATTATAACAATACTAGGAAAATTTCACAAATATTGAGGATTAGAATTTGCAGGAAAAATTTTAATTTTTCCTGAAATTCATATTGTAAAGAATTGTTAATAAATTACATAATGGACAAAGTATAAATAAATCAATATGCATGGGCAATTAATTCATCATTGCTTATAATAAATATGTAAACAAATGTAACAATTTTTGACATTTTTCTAAAGTTTTTTAAAATTATGCCGATATACCATGTAGAAATGAAATGAGTAATCAATAAGAAGGAGTATAAAAATGAATTTTAATTACAATTTGCCAAATCTAAACGGAGTAAACACCACACAGCAAGGTGATTCTAGTAGCGGAAACGGACAATGTGTTAATAATGTTACGTCATGCCAATGCTGTGATTCATGTGGACTTAGCGTTGATGAGATTATTGAAGAAATCGCTAGGGGTGATTTTAGTCATGTAAAAGATATAGAAAGTTTAGGCTACGTATTGACTGTTACAGAACAGGACGATATCTGTGTAGTTGAACTTGTAAATGAAGAAGGAGAAAAACATACAATATATTTGAAAACAGAACAAATAAATAATAATGCAATACAAGACAGTACAACTACAAATGATGCTACTAACAGTGCAACTGCTAATGATGTTGCTAACAGTACAACTACAAATGATACTGCTAACAGTGCAACTGCTAATGTTGCTCAAACAAAATCACAAGTAACTGCTTCAGAATTAGAAAGTGAAAGCTGGAAGGTTCTACAGAATGAATACTACTGGAGTTCAACAGGATGTAAGAGTGATAAAGTTAAAGAATTAACAGCTAAAAATCCTGAAAAGTTAAAAGATTTTACAGATAAAGCAAATGAGTATAGGTATTCGTTAATTTACGCAAAAAACGGTCAAGGAGCATACTCTGTTAATACAATAACCGTAGAAGAGCTTAAAAGAAAACTTAGAGAATATTGTGAAGAATTATTAGATAAATTGCTTAATGGACAAAGTATAGAACAAATAAATAATAATACAACGCAGACCGGTAAAACAACTGCAAATGGTGTTACTAACAGTACAACTGCTAATTGTACAGTAGAAACTACCGAAAAGACTCAAAATGCCGGTAGTAGCGTAAATGAAAGTTCAAATAACAATAGAGTATCTTCAAAACAGACAAGTGGTCTAAATTTTGGAGAAAGAGAAACTGTTGATATGCCATGCAACAGATTAAAGTTAACCAATCAATATGGTTTTACACAAGATTTATACACTGCACTTTTTGAGGAGCATCTTTTAGTAGAAGATGTTGAACAACAAATAAAAGCAGATTATCATTCTTTTGAGTCACAAGATGCAGGTGTAATATTAAAATCAGGTGTTAAATCATTTACAAACTTTCCAATGACAAAAGATGAATTTTTACAAACCTTTTATGGGTATTCTGCTGCAGATTTTCCTAATAAAGTGTCCCAGTGCAATGAATTTCTATCCAGAATGGAAAATGAAGGAATATTAAAATATGATGATAAAACAAAAATGTATGATATTGTAACAGTTTTTGACAGAGCTGATTTCCCGAAAAGCCCGGTCAGCGGTGCAGCTATGACGAAAGATGAACTTTTGAACTATTACTTTATTAAAGAAGACGAATTAAACAAATTAGTCGCAGACGGAACATTTAAAATAACTACAGATGGAAAATACAAATTAAACGATACAGCTCTGTTCTTAGATATTGGTATGTATTATGCTTTACAACATAACATGAAATACGATGGCGCAAATGGAGTCGGACTGGAACATACTGTTAACATAGCGCAATATATAGAAATGGTCGGAGAAACAGTACATTTAGGGTGGAATATGGATAAGCCGGTACCAGAAAATGCAGAATGTGCTTTATTTAAAGTAAAAGACGATGCACCTCGTGAAGTTCTTGAATATATATTCAAAGCAGTGTTCTATAATAGTGATAACTCCATTTCTTCACTCATATATGAAAGATATCTAAATAATGAGCTTACACATTTGACGCCATATGGTGGATTGATGCAGAATTCGCTAGCATTTGAAGCTTGTAAGGGTTATGATGCAAGTATTCATAAATCTAACTGTATAGATCCTAACATCAATGATTTCGGTGATTTAGAAACTGATCCTAAAATAGCTCTATTTTCAAATTGGATGAACTTTATCAATTATCCGGAAAAATTTGACAATAATGCAGTGCAAGAAGAATTGAAATATAGAGCTCCAATAGAATGTAAATATAATGAAGTTATGAATTTATTTACAGATAAAGAACTTGATGAACTTATTGAAAAGGGCATAATGCCAAAACCGGAAACTAGAACAACCGATGAAATTCAACAAAACAGAATAACAATAGATTTGAATAAAGCACAAGGATATTTTGGTTTCAATATATCATCTCTTTCTGAACTCAAAGCAGCATTTAGTAAAAGAGTAGAATTAGCTGCTTCAGAAGATATTAACAATGGAACACTTATGCTTACACAAGATGATGTAGATATATTAAGAAATTTTGCTAAAGAAACCGATGAAAAAGGCAAAAAACATGGTGTTCAAACTAATGTTGTAGGAGAATACGAAACTTTTATAAATAACTATTTAATACAAGTTGATGACAACAGATACGTATTCGATTTGGATAGGATTAAGAAAGATTATCCAAAAGCTTATGAAGAGTTGATGTGGTCATGTAACTGCATGGTTCCAAACTATATCGAAAATCGTACTAAATTATTGTGTTATTATGATAACAAATATCATCTTTGGGAAACAGATGGTGAATTTGCTGCTATGCAATATTTAGATATCATAATAAAAGCAATGCGTAACAGTGAACCAAGTTCAAATACTTCTCCTACTAACGTTTCAACTGATCAAAATACAAATAACAATAACAATAACAATAGTGAGAATGCTTTTTGGAACAATATCTGGGGTGGACAAGTTCCATGGAATCAAAATAAAACTGTTACTAAAGAACAAGCTTTAAAAAGATATTTGAAACAGGATTTAAATGCTGGATATCTTGGACCTGGCGCCGCAACGATAACTGTAAGACTCCATGAATTATTCCCTGTTGGTAGTAGTATAGAAGATAATTTCTATATACCTGCACCTGGACAAACAAATGATCGTATTTTAATATGGCCTGAAATAAAAACAATGCTGCTAGAGCCCCAAAATATAGATAATATGCTTAAAGAATACGAAAAAAGAATGAATGATCGTCATAATTCAAAAACTGTTCGCCAAAGATATGAAATTATCTTAGACTATATGAAACCGTTAGCAGAAAAGATTAAAGAAGCATACGCTAAGGTAGAAAGAGACTTTAGTGGCGGTGTATACGAAAACAGCACTCCTCAAGCATTTGTTGAAGCTTATGAAGAATATCTGATACCTGTATTAGAATGGCTGCAAGAATATGATAGGAATTTCTGTTTGGACCAAATGAAAAAAAACAAATAAAAGAATAAAAATCTACAAACATTTTAAGCTAGGGCGGTTTTTACCGCCCTAGCTGTTATATAGTTAGCTACAATATAAAAGTTCTTAATAAAGCATGAGATAATAACTACTGTTTTACAATCCCTCCCAAATTTTTGCACAAAAAAAGAGAGCTGAGATGCTCTCTTTTATTAAATTTGGGTCCGGAGAAGGACTCCGCCCGAGGAGATTAAGTATCTCCGAGGGAAGGTGTAAAAGAACAGCCGGTTTAAGAATTCTGTGCAGAGAATGTGACAATTGTTTTAGTGTCCTAAATTATATTTTGCCTAGCAAATGGTATTATTATTTTTAATATAAACTGTTAATCTG
>CAJOOM010000087.1 GCA_905236775.1 Candidatus Gastranaerophilales bacterium | reverse complement strand
TCGTTTCGGCTTTCGCAATCCGGACTTCGTCCGTACGGAAATTCGCTCTCTTGAATATCTGATTTTCGATTGCAAGCAATCTCAAATTGACATTCTTTCTCTCCGTAGGAGAGATTATGATATAAGACTTGCATACCTTGCGCCCAAGCAAATACATTTACCCCTAAGAAAGACAAGATTTGTATGCTTAGCGCAATAATTGGCTGGATTCTTCGTTGGGCAATCTGTTGCCCTCCTCAGAAAGACAACTTCGTGTGTATTTTGCGCTAGACTGCTTTAAAACCACTTTACTTTACTAGCGCCTTAGTGCCTTTTAAAAACCAATTTCAGCTCTTGTTTTAAGTTTGCCAATTAATTTCTTTTTCTCCGCAAGATTTTAATAACTCATTTGTATTGAAAAAATTCGGAACTGACGTGAAAGCTTTTATCTTTCCGTCTTTCAATTCGCTATTTTTTGCATTACCCATATTTGAGGGATGAGAAGAACGAAGAATAAAAATGTTATGTTTTTTGTATTCTTCTTCCTTTTCAAACGAAAATTGTTCAATATCATTTGCCGGATTACCCCAGAGAATTATCACAAGCGGTTTATTTCTGGTAAGTAGTTTGTTAAGAATAATATTTATAACAGGAAGCCAAAACCGATTTCTTGCAGCTAACGTCTCTTCTTTAGAAAACGTTAATGCCCTATTTAGAAGCAACACTCCTTGCTCCGCCCAAGCAGTTAAGTTTCCTGAATAATTAACAACTCCGGTATCCTCTTTAATCTTTTCAAAAATATTTTTTAAACTTGCAGGAATTTTTCCGGAAAGTTTTGAGAATGCTAATCCGTGCGCATCCTCTTTGTTTGGATAAGGATCTTGACCAATTATTAAAACTTTAACCTTATCAAAAGGAGTAATTTTTAGTGCGTAAAAAACTCCGCTATTTTTACCCTCATATGGTAAAATATCCTGAGTTTTCCGTTTTTCATTCACTATATCAATAGCATTAATAAAGCACTCTTTTTCTTCATTATTTAAAATATTTACCCAACTTTTATCAATTAATTCAACTAATTCCATATGCCATAAACCCCTTTTGCTATTAAGGTTATGTTATCATGTAAGTTAATATTTTTCAAACTTAGAGGATATAATATTGACGGAAGTTTTATTGCGGTTATAATGTAAGAATAGTATGGATAAAGATGAAAAAATAGGGTTTGCCCACTTAATAGAAAAAGAATTAAATTCTGATGACAAGATTCTAAAACCTGATTTCAATCAAAAAACAGGACGTGAGTTGTTGGCATTTTATTTGCAATCTAAATTTAAACAGGTTATTGCATACGATAACAAAGCTCAGCAACCTATTTTTACAAACATAAAATATGATTTTATACAAAGGTTTGCAAAACGTCTAATCCAAAATCCGACAAAACGCATAATGATTGGAATAACAGGAGAGTCTGCTTCCGGAAAATCAACTATATGCAGCGAGATTAAACGAGTTATAGAAAAATTTAACATGCCGGTTACAATTCTAACTGCTGATAATTATTTTAACGACATATCTTCATTAATAGCAAAGTACGGTTCTTTTGATGCTCTAAGAGATAATGGATACGACGTCGATTCGCCAAACAGTTTTCAACTTGACGTATTAAAGAATGATCTGGAAGAAATCTCTCATGGTAAGGACATTTACTCTCCGGAATATCTTCTAAACGGAACCGGTGTTTCTGTACCAAAAGCAAAACTTGTAAAATCAAATAAAGTGATCGTTGTTGAAGGTATGGCTTCAATGTACGTTAATAATAAGGATATTTATGATATTAAAGTTTATATTGAAACGGATTTGAATATTAGAAAAGAACGCTTCTTAAAACGTGCATGTACGGAAAGAAATCAAGATTTAGAAAATGCTAATAAACACTGGAATTATATTTTAGGCGCAGGCGAAAAATATGTAAAACCATATAAAGATGATGCTGATATTATAATTAATGGTGATTCCGATTTAAATTATTTTGCACAAATTTTAGAATACTTCCACACTATAACAAATAATTTTGATGAGTGTTAATTAAAGTATTATAAATTAAAACAAAAAAATAGGATGACATTTCTGCCATCCTATTTTGCAATCAAACTTATTCTTACTTGCAAAGAAGTGTCTTGAATGCTTTACCAGC
>CAJOOM010000086.1 GCA_905236775.1 Candidatus Gastranaerophilales bacterium | reverse complement strand
TTTGGGCAGGGGTGGATTCGAACCACCGTACCCTCTCGAGAACAGATTTACAGTCTGTCGCCTTTAGCCACTCGGCCACCTACCCATATTTAGTTTTAAATTTGCCTTTGACGAGATTTGAACTCGTGGCCTCTCCCTTACCAAGGGAGTGCGCTACCCCTGCGCCACAAAGGCTCAATTCACGTTTTGGGCTATTCAATTTTCAACTCAAGAAGCAAAAACCACCTCTTAAAAAAAATAAGCCGGTAATAGGAATCGAACCTACAACCTACGGTTTACAAAACCGTTGCTCTACCGTTGAGCTATACCGGCAACATGCCCATCATAACTGAAACATATTTTTGTGTCAAGAAGATGAAAACATGTTGTAAGAGCAAAATAGAATTTTCCTCTTTTTAGTGAAGTTAAAAAATCCATTTTAAAGATATCTATTGCTTTTATGAAATGTTTTTACTAGAATAGCATTGTACACTAATTACGCAAATGGAAACACAGAATTCGTAAGTGTGTGCGTGGCACTCTGCCGAACAAAACGATTAAGTATCGTTTTGTGAGAGGGTTGACTCTGCCGACGAGGAAGATTAAGTATCTTCCGAGGAGAGGTAGCAGTTGACGAAGGCAACGAAGATATATTGAAAACTAAATAATGGGTGCGTGACACAGTTGACTCTGCCGACGAGGAAGATTAAGTATCTTCCGAGGAGAGGTAGCAGTTGACGAAGTCAACGGAGCGGAATTGAAAACTGAATAAATGGGTGCGTGGCGCAGTTGGTAGCGCAGTTGACTCTTAATCAATTGGTCGTGGGTTCGAGTCCCACCACACCCACCATTTAAAATAAAGGCTGGACAATGGTTCCAGCCTTTTTAATTTTTTATAATTATATAAATGTATTTTAACAGGACATTTGGTCGGATGGGGTAAATTGATTTAGTTGGCAGAAGTGCCGAATTTAGTAAAACATAGCGATTTTATAAGGTTGGATATAAAATTGTCAAATTACCTCAAAAGTCCATTTTCAGTCCTCAAAATTCCAATTTTAGAATTTTAAATGGGCAAAATTTTAGCCTCAAATATCCACAAAACCTAAATCATACAAAAGGACAGAAATAGGTAATTTGGAAAATGTAGGATGGAAAATGTTTTATGTTGGTAGTTTTAAAATAATTTTACGCACATTTCCACCATTAAATTTTTGGTGGTAATGAATATTTAATCATTAAAGAATTCAATATTTATAGCATTTCCCACCCTACCTGCTTTAAAAATTCCTGCTTAAATTCGAATACTTTAAACAAAACAGTATGCTTTTATCATCCTATTTTGACGTGTCTTAAATATACATTTTTCCCCAAAAAAGAAAAACTTGACATTGTAGACATTATCTTGTTAAATCCGTAAAATTTGTTTCATAAGTACATTCTAATTTTTTAGCCACTTTTCCCCAAAAATCATGAATGATTCTTGCTAATGTTCCGTCTTTTTTTACCTGCTCTTCAACAGTATTTAATGTATTAAATTCATCTATCGTAAGCTTTGATTTTTCAAACTCAGAGATTTTACTTCTGCTACCATAAGGGGTTCCAATTTGAGTATGTAATGCTTGTTCAACTTTCTTTTGCATTTTTTTGGGAAACATTTTTGCATATTCTTTTGCATATTCTGATGTTGCAATGCTTCCCATTCCAATTTGTTCAAGAGGTATTAATTTTTTTTGCCATTTTTTAGGTAGTAATCTTATAAACAAACTTTTTTGAGGATTTTGTATTAATGTTGAATGTTCACCTTTTTCGTTAAATGCAACAATCTTTTTTATCTGTTGTGATACCATAACTAAATAATCTGCCAAAGATACAGGTAAAGTATGACCATTTAATTTTGGGTGTCCATGCAAAAAAGTTGCACCTATCATTTTATCACTATATGGTGTCATATCTATTTTTGTAAAATCACCATTAATTTCTGCGATTACTTGATTATCTCTAAGCAAGACACCTCTTTCAAAAGGTTTAGTTGTTCTTAATGCCGAAACGCATCTATTTTTGGCATAATTTTCTGCTGCTGATGCAGTTTGAAAATTAATTACACCATCCGGTCTTACCCACCCCAATGTCTTTGGGTTGATGTTCCCTTTCGGTGCTTTCCATAAAAGCGATATTCCTGTTTCTAGTATTGAAGTTTTCCCCATAAAGCTACCCTGTTAATCTTACCTATATTTATATAAAGTATTTTTCTCTGTAAAAATTGCCTTATTTTTAAGAATTATTAACTTATGAAATATGCTTTACTCGAAAAACAACAAGAATTTTTTAATATACCTCACAATAACAGTCTTGATGTAGTAATAGAGACTGCGTGACAAATAGAAAAATGACGATTTTTCATTTCGTCACGCAGTCGACCTTAAGGTGTGTGAGAGTCAGGGCAGGTGTGGGATAGCGGATTTGCGGACGGGCAAAGCCCGGATTGCGAAAGCCGAAACGAACAACTCCTTTAGCACAGTGAGTGACAGGCTTGAGCAGGAGGAAATCCAAGACGCACTTGCCCTGACTCGAAACCGTTCCTGCTTATCGATTTTTCTCATGGTTAAATAAAAAACGAAGGATTATGACTTAACCGTTCCAAGTTGAAATAACTAGTCTAGAGATTGTCTATTCCTTCGTTTTCTTTCAACTTGACTTAAGAAATACTATTCCAATCCTTGTGATTTGAAGCAGGATTGTCAGTTGAAAGGTTGTATTTAATAAACATGAGGATTTTAACATGGAAAACACAAATTGGGTAGGTGTTGATACCCACAAAGACACATTAGCATGTTACACCGGTAACAAATTTAAAGAATTTAAGACAACACCACAAGGATTTGAAAAAGCTTTAAAATGGGCAGGTGAAGCAAATTGGGCAATTGAAGGTGCTTATTGCTTTGGGAAACCATTTGCAAATTATTTAATTAAAAATAATTGTAAGGTATATGAGATTAATCCTTATATTACAAAAAGCTGGCGTTGTGCACTTTCTGCAAATGGAAATAAAAATGATTACGGTGATGCAAAAGTTATTTCTATCTTTTCTAAAAATCTTAAACTACAAGAGATTTCTTTAAAAACGATTGAATTAAAAGAAAGAATTACAGCAAGAGAACTTGTAATAAAAGAAAGAACAAAACTAATAAATTCAATTAAAATGCTTTGTTATACAAGAGGAATAGAGTTAAAATTAAATAAATTAACTACTAAAAAAGCAGAAAATTATTTAAAAAGTTTTGATGATGTAATTATTTCTAATTTTGGAGAAATAATAGAAAAATTAAATAAAACAATAAAAGTTTTAGATGAAGAAATAGATAGATTATTACCTGAAAAAATATTGGAATTAATCAATATTTGCGGAATAAGCAAGTTAACTGCAGCAATATTGTATACTGAAACAAAAGGAAAATTAACAACAAGAGCCGCTTTTGCAAACTATTGTGCAGTTGCACCTATTGAAAATTCAAGTGGAAAATCTTCAAGACATTCTACAAATCATCGTGGAAACAGAAAATTAAATAGTATCTTTTTCAGAATTTCAATGAGTCAATCAATACATGATAAATTAGGAAAAGCTTATTACAAAAAGAAATTATCGGAAGGTAAAACACCAAGGCAAGCAAGAAAATGCCTTGCTAGACAACTTGTAAATTCAATTTTTAAAATTCTTAAAAATGTTTAATATCGCTACATTTACAAAACTATCAAAAACACCAAAAGGAATTTTGAGTGTTTCCTTTTGGTGTTTTTTGATTAAGTTTTGTTGTATGTAACATTTTTGTAATAATCGACAGAAATATCTCCAAAGTTTGCAGTGATAATTTTTAATTATTACGCAAACTCAATATATCAAGGCGGTTATGGTAGTGGGAAAACTTGGTGTGGCTCTTTTTTTGGTCGGATGCTTGCTAGAATTCTAATTTTTTCAAATGTTTCAAGTAGTTTATTTTTAGATTACGGTAATTGTCAAAAAATCTTAATTCAGATTGTGTCATTTTCTGTCCATATAATAATTTTTGTTCGATTAGTGATAAAGTGCATATCAAATCTGCTGTTTGGAATAATTTATATTCACTCGGCATTACAACACGATACTCAAATTTATCATGGAACCAAGAACTAAAAACAGACACCAATATTTTAGCAAGCGGAGTTTGTCCATTATCATAATATATAATGATTTTATCAAAACTTTGAAAGTGCGATAAATTATCTTTAACAAAAGAAGATAGTTGTTTTGAAATACTATTATTTATATCCATTTGGTTTCTATGTTTCTTTTCAACAATAATATTTTTGTATTTTATATCAACTTTTCTTGTAAAACGAAATAGAGTATTAAATATTTTTAATCGTTCCAAAATATCTAAATCAATATAAACTTTTTCACGTCTTATAAGTGGTGCTGTATGAATTGTGTGAATACCCATTTTCATATCACTTAAATATTGATTTAAAGTATCTACTTGTTTATTTATGGGGTATTTTTGTTCATGCATTACAAATGTTACTATATAATACGGACACCTGTAGTCATATCTTCCAAAATCGCCGGATTCATCAACAAAAATACTTAAAACTTCCACTAAAACCTCTTAAATGAATCTCATTAAAAAGGCGAGGGATTCCCTCGCCACCGGTTGGACCTAGAGCTTTCGCCCAGCCCATATTTATATTATACAATATCTTATAAATTTTGCAAGCGGATTTCTGCACGGCAACGACCGGATAGCGAGCAGATTGAGCGGACTATGCCGTTAGGAATAAAAGCGAAACTCTGCGAGCGTGGAAGAAATCCAAGACACTTTTTTGGGGTGCAAATTCCACAAGGTCAATTCATGTGTACAAAATAGTCAAACTGCATGTTCTTTTACAATTTTTCTGCAAGAAATATAAAAAAAATATTATTATAAATAAAAAATACAATAGACTTAAATAAAAAATATAGTATAATATAAAATATGAGGAAGAGGATAGCAACATTATTAATATACTCTATATTAGCCGCTAACATAGTATCGGCTGCAGATGTTTTCCAAGGTCATGCAGAATATGATGATCGTTTTCAACGTCCGAGTGAAGATTTATTCACAGGACAAACTGAAACTCTTGAAAAAAAAGATGTTATACATATGACTGTTTCACAAGTTTTAGATGGGAGTTTTTCTTTACAAGGTGATGAATTCTTTGCTGAAATTACTTCTGATGTCGTAGGAGATAAAGGTGTTATTCTTCCAAAAGGAACAGTTGCACACGGTACAATTACTGAAACAGGTGAGGCAAAACGTTTAGGCAGAAATGGATATTTAAATTTATCTTTCGATTTATTAACAACACCTGATGGAAGAGAAATTCCAATAGAAGGCAAGATGTCAACAAAATTACACCCCTTAAAAGAAGCCGGTAAAATTGTTGCAACAGATGTAGGCTGGACTCTAGGCGGCGGGGTTATTGGCGGAATGTTTGCCTTGCAAGCTTTAGGACCGGCTGCAGCTATCGCATCTCACGGATATACACTTGCAGGAGGTGCTGCTTTAGGCGGAACAGTAGGTCTTGGAATGTCACTTGTTAGAAAAGGTAAAAATGTTTTAATCTCACCCGGTGATGAAATTAAGGTTCGAATTTTATCAAATGTCGAACTTCCGGTATACAAAGAAGAAGCCTTAAAACAAGAAGAATTAAATTATCCCGGATTAGATATAAGAATTTCTAACATTTTATATGAAAAAGACCCTTTTGGTGAAGTGAACACAATAACTTTATCAATTATGATATCAAACATGTCCAACAAGACTATTTCCGGCATGGATTTAGCATTAGTTAATGATTATAATGCAGTATTTAATCCATCGATATTTGGTGATACTAAACTTTTATTTTCACAGTTAAAGCCGGGTGACAGGTTTGCAGGTAAAATTTCTTTCAGTGTACATTCAGTAAAAGGAACGTATTGGTTGACCGTGAATGACAGAAGAAAGAATAAGCCTCTTGCAAAGATTTCGCTTGATAATGCATATAAGCACGTAGCAAAAGACGTAAAAAAACGTAACGAGAAAATTAAAAAAACTAAAAAGAATTTCTATAAAGAAGACGATCCGTTTGATATTGAATAAGTCGTTAAGCCACTACTATAAAATAATGTCTTAACGACCTATATACTAATTAATTTAATGCACTTCTATTCGTTTTCGGAATTTTCTGCACTTTTACAATTGCAATTACAATTGCACTTACATCCGCAATTACATTTACATTCACAATTGTTTTTTGTTTCGGCAAGATTTCTGTCAGTTGTTTCAATAGCCTTTTCTGCTGAAGTTTGTATTTTTTCTCCCACTTTTTTTAGTCCCTTTGCAGTTACATTAGAAACTTTATTTGCTCCTTTTATTGTTGCTTTTTTTGCTTTTTTAGCACCGCTTTTTACGTGTGTAGCGGTTTTGTCAGCAACAACCGCAGATTTTGCTTTAAAAACTTTTGCAGTTTTTTTTGAACCTGATTTGATACTATCAGCAGTTTTTTCAGCTACATCTTGAGATTTTTCGGTTATTGTCTCCCAAGTTTGTTCCGCTTTTGTTTGTTCTTGAACCTCTTCAGCCTGAACTGAATTTAGTTGAAACGTTAACCCAATAAAAATTGCTGCTAAAATAATTAAATTCTTTTTCATAATTTCTCCCTAATTTCCTTACGATATTGTACTAACTAATTATAATACATTATTTAGATAAAATCGAGAATGCAGAAAATTTTAATTTTTCTTTTCTATTTCATTAAGCAAGCGGCATAATGATTGGGTAATTTTTCTTTTAGTAGAGGTGACGTAGTTTTGCAATTTTTGGGAGAACATAGTTCGCACCTCGGATGGAATTTACATCCGGAAATATTTTCTTGTATGCTTGGCGGAGCGCCTTCTATTGTTTTTAGTTTCAGAGCGGGATTTCTTGTTGGAAGAGAGTCCATTAAGGCTATAGAATACGGATGAATTGGATTTTTAAAGAATTCCTTTCCTTGAGCTTCTTCTACAATGTGTCCTGAATACATAACAGATACATAATCAGCATAATTACTTACCAGAGCTAAATCATGAGAAATTAAAAGAATAGTAGTTCCAAATTCTTTTTTTATTTCTTTGATTAAATCCATAATTTGTTTTTGAATAGTAACATCCAAAGCTGTAGTAGGCTCATCTGCAATTAAAAGTTCAGCATTTGTAGCAAGAGCCATTGCTATTATTACTCTCTGTTTCATTCCGCCTGAAAGTTCGTGTGGATAAGCATTAATTTTAGAACAGATGTCAGGTATTTTAACCATGTCTAACACTTCTTTTGCTTTTTTCATTGCTTGTTGATGAGAACACTTCTTATGCACTCTTATAGATTCAATAACTTGATTTCCTATTGTATATAATGGATTTAGAGAAGTCATTGGGTCTTGTGGTATAAGTGCAATCTTATTTCCCCTCAGTTCTCTCATTTGTTTTTCAGTGTAATAGAGTATGTTATTATCATTAAATATGATTTCTCCGCTTTTTATTATTGCTGTTTTAGGTAATAATCTCATAACAGACATAGCAGTCATAGTTTTTCCGCAACCTGATTCTCCCACAAGTGCGTGCATTTCACCTTTATTAAGGTTCAAATTAATATCATATAATGCTTGATATTCCCCAAAAAATAAGTTTAAATTTTTTATTTCTAAAATACTTTTCATATATTCATTATCAATATTACAATCATTTTCGTCAATAGTCTCAAGTGTGTAATATTTATAACTTAAATTTGCGGGAAAAACAAACTTAGTTCCTATAAATTTTCAACTTTTTTTAGTGCATTTCCTCTAAGTTGACCGCAAGCCGCATCAATATCCGCACCGCGTTCAAGTCTTACGGTAACTTTTTTGCCGGAATGTTCAAGTAAATATTTAAACTTCATGATATCTGAGTTTGACGGTTTTTTGTAATCATTTTCAATAACTGAATTATACGGTATCAAATTGATATTGCATTTTAAATCTTGTAAAAAGTATGCAAGTTCTTTAGCGACAGATGGAGTATCATTAAATCCGTGTATCAAAATATATTCTACAGTAACTCTTCTTCCTGTTTTTTCAATATAGTCTTTTAAAGCCTGTTTAACTTTATCAATAGGGTATTTTTCTTCGATTGGCATTAGCTGTTTTCTAAGTTCGTGATTTGGCGCGTGCAATGAAATCGCTAATGTAGACTGCAAGTCTTTATCCGCAAACTTCTTTATTCCGGGAATAATTCCGCTCGTAGAAATAGTAATTCTGCGTTGACCGATTTGAAAATCATTGTTAAAAATATCTAATGCTTTCAGAACATTATCCAAATTCAATAGAGGTTCGCCCTGCCCCATAAACACAATATTTGTAATTTTTAATCCGGTATCACGTTGAATAGTTAGAACTTGTTCAATTATTTCTTTATAGGTTAAATTTCTTTTAAAACCGCCTTTTCCGGTTGCACAAAAAGAACAATTTACCGCACACCCGACTTGAGAACTTACACACGCAGTAAGGTTAGCACGATTATCAAACCGCATTAAAACTGTTTCAACACATTCTCCATCCGGATATTCTACGAGGTATTTTATTGTTCCGTCTTTACTTACCTGTTTAACTTTTATTTTGGTATCAGTAACTTGCGCTATCTTTTTTAATTCTTCCCTAAAATCCTTAGATAAATTTGTCATTTCATCTATAGAAGAAACTGATTGGACATAAATCCAATTGTGAATCTGTTTTGCGCGAAATTTTGTGGCTTTCAATTCTGCCATCAAGATTTCCAATTCATCTAATGTCATTCCAGCAAGTATCATTTTAATCCTATACTATATAATTGATTCTTAATTACTTTGTGTATAAATTTAGTTTATCAAAAACATGGTGGTTTTTAAAAGGGAATAAAAGAATGGAAAGTAGTTTTAAAGCAGTCTGGCGCAATATCCTCCCCTTTTTTTACACTAACCGGAGACATTGAGCTAAACTTCGTGATGTCTAACCTCCCCTTTATCAATTTTACATGGGGAGGTCGCAGATGTTACATGAGAACGGATGTTCGAATGTTACATCTGCGGGAGAGGGTAATAATCAATAGAATATGATAAGGCAGGAGAAGTTGAGTAAGAGTTAAATTTATCATACAATTTATATATGAATTATAATGGCAAAAACTTAAATTTAGCAAAAAACATGCGTTCACATATGACACACGAAGAAGTAATTATTTGGAATATGGTCAGAGCAAAAAAATTTTTAGGTTTTAAATTTAAAAGGCAAGTGCTAATTGGAGATTATATTGTTGATTTTGTATGTGAATCAAAAAAACTCATTCTGGAAATAGATGGCGGTCAGCATAATGAACCTAAAAATGTTGAATATGATAAAAAAAGAACAGAATTTTTAAATTCACAGGGGTATAAAGTTCTTCGATTCTGGAATAATGAGATTAGAGAAAATATTTCAGGAGTTTATGAAGTAATTATGCGGAATTTACTTGAATAATAACCACTTTTGCAGATGTTACCCTATCCCGGCTCCTAATAAACAAGTGTTGCACAAATAATCTCTCCTACGGAGAGAAAAGAATGTCAATTTGAGATTGCTTGCAATCGAAAATTAGACATTCAAGAGAGGGTTTAGGGTTCATTACCCTCTCCCGCAGATGTAACATTCGAACATCCGTTCTCATGTAACATCTGCGACCTCCCCATGTTGAAATTGATAAAGGGG
>CAJOOM010000085.1 GCA_905236775.1 Candidatus Gastranaerophilales bacterium | reverse complement strand
CAGCTAATTTTTCTTGCGTAAGTTTTTTACTTTTTCTAATTTCTTGTATTCTTTTACCCAATTTTTCTTTTAAAGTTGACATGATTTACTCCTTTAAATCATGCTATAACCATTTAAAAAATTTTATAATTTGCTTAAATGCTATATACACTTGTATTAATTAGTATAATATGCTATAATTATATTGTTAAATGCTAATATTATTATTTATATTTAGTATTTAAGAACATTCACCCCAACAAGAAAGGAGCATTTTATGACGATTAAACCACCCGGAGGCAACAAAACAGTTATTCACACGGAACCTGGATTATTTCAAGACAGAAAAAAAGCTCTTGAAAACAGAAAAAGTCAATTAGAAAGACAGCCAAAACTAAGCAACCAAGAGCAAGCAGAATTGCTAGCAATTAATAAAGAATTGCAACAAATAGCAAATAACCAAGTAGATTACAAAAATTTGGCTCAAAAAGAAAAAGATCCAAGTAGTATTTTTAACTCTATTCAGGGATTTTTTGACAGTTAATCAGTAGTATACAATTTTTAAATAACAGCTAATTTTTTAAAGAGGGTGACTAAATGTCCTCCTCTTTTTCGATTTTAAATAAATATAAAAAAGATTTGTAAATTCTCTGTTCTTTCTTCTCAAACCGACTGTTACTTTACACAGAGTGCGTAGGATTTTTCTTTGGAAGAAACGAAGTTTCTGAAAAGAAAATCCGCAGACACGTTTTATGCGAACAGGTCAAGACAGAATACCAAGTTGACAGAACCGCAGGTTCGTAAACGGAGCTTTCTGAGCGTGGAGCAAATCCAAGACAAAATTTTAATTTTTCCGCAAATTCAACATATCAACAATAATTTACTCTGTGTGTACACCTTCCATTCTATTTATATCCTATTTGTTTTTCCTTAAAGCAGTTCCACTTACTTATTGAACTCAACAATCTCCTAATTGTAACGAATTGTAAAGATTATTGTTTTAAAAAGGCAATTTCTTCTTACATAAATACTTTATATAAGTAAGTATAAGCACTATGAGGAAAAGGAGATAGACATGGGAAAAACGAAAGATTACATTAAAATATCTGAATTTAAATCAGAAGCACTAAGAGCATTAGCAAAAAAACATAATACTGAAAGAAGCTTTCTTAGGTCTGCCAGACTCGATGGACATGAAATAAGTGCATTTGTGAATGATGCAGAGTTTTATAAATTAAAAAATGATGTTGCAAATGAGAATGATGATATAAAACGTCTACTTGGATTTGCCTCTGATTCAAATAAAGGCATAAGTTCGGAACAAACAACCCCGACTCCGGAGGAAAAAGTTGATAGTACTCCTCAAATTCAAGTACAAGGCATTGAGCAAGAAGCAAGAGCTGAA
Source organism: Candidatus Gastranaerophilales bacterium (assembly GCA_905236775.1). Classification (GTDB taxonomy): domain Bacteria; phylum Cyanobacteriota; class Vampirovibrionia; order Gastranaerophilales; family Gastranaerophilaceae; genus CAG-196. Next base: position 5,468 of record CAJOOM010000085.1, on the reverse strand, counting down.
CGACCTGCTCAAACAGCCGAAGATGCTTATAAAGAAGTTAGAGCAGCTTACGAGAGAATCAGAGGGTATGACTCTACAACAGGCAAAACTAACGGAATTCAGTCTAAAACTGCTTATAAAGCGGTAAAAGAAGCATATGAGGATAAAGGCAAAGTTTATGAAGAGGCTTTAAAACAACTTAAGTATGACTACAAACATGGTGATGCTCGAATCGCTGCAGCCAATGCAATAAGAGCAGCTAAAGCGACAGATGCTGACGGCAATGTTGTAGATCCATCAAAATTAGACATCGATACTTCAAAAGAAGTTAGAGAATATGCTATTGAATATTTAAAATCTCAGAACAACGGTGTTCTTGATGAAAGAGAATATAGAGCTTTAAAGGGCAATGACAAAAATGTTTTTGCAAGAGCCATTGATTGGATTGGCGGCAATGATTCACATCAGAAAAAACTAAGAAAAGGAGTTGCTGCTGATAACAGTGCTGCAAAAGCAAGACGTAATGACAGATTTACTATTGCCGATATGAAAAAAGCAATCGGAAATAAATGTCCGTTTTTACAAGAGAATGTGACCGCAAACGGATTTACAAATGTTACTATACTTGAAGCAGCAGGTCTTATTAAAGAAGAGAAAGATTCTCAAGGTAAAGGCACAGGTAAATATAATATTTCAGAATTATCAATGTTAATTAGACGTGCAATTGGTCCGGATGCTACATTGAATGATCACGATGACGAAGCAATGAGAGAAACTCAATCCCTACGCACGGATTTAGGTCAGGCATTTGAAAAAGCCGGTGTATCAAAATTTATAGATGTCAGCAAGCTTACAAACAGGGATTTACGTCAATTAGTAGAATTTTGTAAGTATTATAGTGACAGAGCACATAATATAATTGTCGAAACATATCAAGGTTTGGGAATAGGTGCAGCAACAGGAGCAGCACTCGGCTCTTCTTCTATAAGTTCTACATCACATACAGAACAAGAAGTCAAAGGTACGTTTAATGTCGGGAATGCTTATGCTTCAGAATTTGAAAGACAGCTTAAGGAGAACATAAAAACCAGCGATGGCGGAACAATAACAACACAACTTCTAAACGGAGGAGCAACAGTTTATTTCAAAGTAAGTCAGATATCCGATTCTGATAGCTTTATAGGGCTTGCAAAAACAGCTTTAACAGCAGAAATGTTAGGAACATTAATAGGAGGAGCTGTCGGCGGAGCAACCGCATTTGTGCATGCTCTTGCAACTCATAAAAAAGAAGATGCGGTATTTGATCCGACAAAGTTAAGCTGTTTTGAAACTTACGAAGAAGCTTTAGCATTTGTAGATTCGCAAAAAGATATGTCAGAAGAACAAAAAAGGACTTTAAGAGCATTATTGTTACAAGGTGTTGAACTGGTTACGGATGAACACGGTGTTCAAAAAGCAAAAACAATAGAAGTTACAAATCCTGTAACGCATCAAAAAGAATGCAAAATTGCTTGGAAATTGCAATGCTGTGATGAACTAAACAGACTTTTAAGAGTAGGTGGTAACGGCATTCCTAACCCAAGAGAACTCGATTTATCCGTACAAAACGTCAGCATACAAGAAAAACCGGTAGAAAAAGCAGACTGTGATCCGAAACCTGTGGTTGAAACCCCAGTAGTTAGAGAAGAAAGAGACCCTCAAGAAAAACCGTTTACTGCTCAAGAAAGAATTACTGAATACACCGGAGAAAAAACCAGAGGTGTACGTTGGGACGCACTTGCTAAACAATATGATTGTTTAGAACAATATGTACCAAAATACAGTCACAGAGTGAGAATGATGAAAGTTATGCAAGGTGTAAACAATAACGATTATACACTTGAAAACTTGAAAAAACTAACGGAACTTTCATTCAAAGTCGGTGCAAATTTAGAAAAATTGCGTTCACCTAATAAAAATGTACAAAAAGCGGAACTTGAAAGAATAACAAGAGAACTTGTCGAGGTATTCAAAGACGTCAAAGGATTTGATACCGGAGAATACATTAAAACATTTACAGGTGATATTATTGGCGAACAGAAAGTTCCTGATATAATTATTAACGACACAACAAAATGTGTTAGAAACAAGCAAATTAAAGCTGTTGTTGATAGAAGAGGTTCAGGCGGGAATAGTATTCGTTCTGGCATGGCAAAAGATGAAAGCAAAGAGCTCGATGTACCGGCTTATAATCGAACATTTAGGGATGGTGAGCAACAACAAGCCATGCAGTTTATTAAAGAAAAAGATGCAAGTGGTACAACTCCATATGATAGACAGAACAGTAAAACTGACAGATATTTTAACGGAGAACAAATAAAATAAATAAGTTTTCATAACGCAAAAAGAGGATGACTAAAAAGTCATCCTCTTTTCTTATACACTAATATACACTCGCATTTATCGAATGTTACTACCCTAAAATATTTTCAAGGTCATTCAAACAGCCTTCGTGAACTTTTTCGTTGTGTTCACAATCTGCTTTACAAGTACAATTGAAGATATATTGCTTATCAATAATTGCTTGTTTGATTTCTGCTAAGTATTGAGGATATTTTTCCATAAGTGCAAGCATTTTATTCCAAGTTTGAGATTCTTGTTGTTTAATACATATAATTTCATTCAACAAGTCTTCAACCGGTTTAGTATCAACATTTACATCGAACTTAAAGTTGTTTAAAAGTTGACTGTACATTTGATAATCGTCTTGACTTTGTTCTTTCAAGATTTGTTTGAATTCAGCAGCTGTCATATTATCATGACCGCAAGATTTTAACTGTTCGATTAAAGTTTTCATTGTAGCCATTGCATTATATATTGCAGCACGTTGTTGTTCTGCCGTTTTATTTTGCTCAACAATTGTTCCCAACTTAAGGTTGCCTTCACGAACTGCCAGTTGTGTTTCCCAATTTAGATGTTCAAGTCTTGAGAAAGCTTCTAATGAATTTTTGATGTAACCTCTTAACTCTGCTAAGATACTATTTGCAACAACGGTTAATTTATCAAGTTTTTTGCCGTTTGCACCAATAAGCTCATTTTGTTCATTAAAGCTATTTTGAAGAACATCTATAATTCTGTCAGCATTCCAAGTTTGTACTTCATTTATTGAATAGCCTAAGTAGCAAACCGCTTGCATAAGTTCTTCAGGAGTAATTCCCCAGTGATTTGCTAATTCAGCAATTGTTGAAACATTACCTTTAATATTTTTAACATCACAAGATATTACTTTTAGTATACCTTCTATGTTAGCACCTTCTTGCTTGATAATATCAGTGTTTTTAGCAATGTAATCAAGCTTCATGTTTGCATAATTTGCTGAACCTTGTAAACTGTTTAATGCGTTATTAACGTTACAAGCATGTTTTGCAAGAATTTGAATTCCGGCACCGACTTTGCAATCAATACCTTGAAGAGTATTTAATGCATAACCTGCAAAGTTATTAAAATCGCCATGGAAACCGTTAATAGCATTTGTTTGGTTGTTGATTGATTGATCTATCATATCTAAAGCGCCGGCTAATCTATCGCCTGTCCAGAATGTTGCTTGTGTATTATTATCTATCTTGATACCTAATTTATTCATTTGGTCTATGATTCTTTGAGTTGAACAATTGTTTTGTTGTGCTAACATCCTTATTGCATTAGTATTATGACAATCCATTGCTAATAGTTGAGATTTAATATCTTTAATACCATTTCTTAAAATATTATTTGTTTCAGCTGTATTTGCTTTAATTGCTTGAACAGCTTCTTCTGTAGCTTCGCCAATATTTTCCAACCTTTGTAGTGAACCTATTATAGATTCTCTCTGTGCAAATGCATCATCCATTTTACCAATAATAGTATCAAGTTTTTGATTTCTTTCTTGTGCCAATTGAATAAGTTCTGCAAATGCTTCAGCCTCATTCTTTTGACCTGTTGCAACTAATGAATACATTTTGTTAAATAATCCAATAGCTTCATCCTTATTCATGAAATTTGACAAATAATCAATTAAAGATCTGTGTAGAGCATTATTTTGATCGTAGATTGCTTGTTGACCATCTTTTAAATCAAATGTATTCTGCGCAATAATATTAAGAATAGCAGACATAGCATCTACTTTCCCTGCCATTTGAGTACGCCATGCTTCTGTATCTGCCATGTATTGGTCGAATTTTTCTTGTGATAATTGACCTTGCGCATACATTTGTAATAATGTACTTTGTAATCCTGCTACAAGGTTTTCTAGTGCTTTTGTATCAACTTTTACTTCTACACTTTGAGAAGCTTCATGATTACTTTCTATTTTACAAGATGATAAGCTGCCCAATGTTGCAAGTCCTAATGCTGCTATCATTGCTCCTGTCTTAAATTTATTAGCTTTAAAAGAAACATTATTTGCAGCATTTTCTGTATTTTCAGTGTTTTCTTCAGGGGCTATAACCACAGTCTCTTCATCTGCTAAACCTAATTTTTCTGCTAATCTTGGATTTGCCATAACATTTTGCATACCTTGAAACATCAAAGCATTCATACCTGTTTTTTGTACATTCATAGATTGGTTAGTAGAGATTCTATTTACTTCTGCTAACTCATTTTTTCTTTTGTTGTCTAGTAACAACAAGTTTGTTTTCATGATTTTCATACGTTTATACTCCTTTTTTTATACGTATTTTGTTTTCTTCATAGTGTGTTTAAAAATCATAAAAATTTTTTTTGCTATGTATTCTTAATTTTTTCACATAATGTTTACAAAAGTTTACAACTTTAATCCAACTTTAATATACTCAAAAGACAGATTCTTACTGCAAAATCTTTGTCTATATATTGATATATGTCTTAAATAGATAAATATTTGTAAATTTAGGACTATATTTTTTTACATAAAAATATGTTCATGTTATGCTTTTTCTGTTATGGTGCGTATGTTTGCACTATTCACAAATCAAAAGCTATGTAGGTTGGGCAAAACCCGACAAAAATAAAAAAGGAGAAAGCAAATGGCTGAAAAAAGAGTATGGCTATTCAAAGAAGGTAACGCTGATATGCGTGCGCTCCTCGGTGGTAAAGGTGCGAACCTTGCAGAAATGACTAATCTTGGTCTTCCTGTTCCTCCGGGACTTACTATTACAACTGAAACATGTATGGATTACATCAATCACGGCAATAAAATGCCCGCAGGTTTAATGGACGAAGTTAAATTCGCTCTTAAAACTGTTGAAGAACAAGCAGGTAAAAAGTTTGGTGATTTATCTAATCCGCTTTTAGTTTCTGTTAGATCAGGAGCTAGAGTTTCTATGCCGGGTATGATGGAAACTATATTAAACTTAGGTTTAAATGATGAAACTGTAGAAGCTATGGTTAAGTTAACAAACAACCCGCGTTTCTGCTACGATTCATACAGAAGATTTTTAACTATGTTCGGTTCTGTTGCTTGGGAAATGGACAGACAACTTTACTTTGAATCT
>CAJOOM010000084.1 GCA_905236775.1 Candidatus Gastranaerophilales bacterium | reverse complement strand
CAATTTACTCTTTGCGGGGATTGTAAAAAAGGCACGCGCCCCTCGTTCGATAATTCTGCACCGCTTGATAAGGCAGTTGAATTATATGAATATTTTGTTGAACAAATTCGTTTAAGCGGATTAAAAACCGAAACAGGAAAATTTAGGTCGCACATGGAAGTTTCCCTCACAAATGACGGACCTGTAACATTTTGGCTTGAAAAATAATGATAAAAATTTTGAAATTTATTCAAACGGGGTTGTTGCAGAAAGACACATGATATCGGTAATTCCCACTTTTTCCAATTCTGTTATCATTTCTTCAAATGTTGAACCAGTTGTACATATATCATCAATAAGCAATATTTTTCCGCCTTTATAATTTTCTTTATTTACCTTAAATGCACCGTTAAGGTTTTTCATTCTTTCATTTCTTTTAAGCTTGTATTGCGGTTTTGTATCTTTAATTCTCTCTATAAGCGTTGTGTTAAGCGAATTACCCGTCAACCTGCAAAATTCTTCCCCGACTAAATCCATGTGGTTGTATTTACGTTTTTTCTTTCGTTTTGGGAAAATCGGGACGGGAACAACCTCATAAGTCGATTTCCCTAAGATTTTATCAAAATATTCCGCCATAAACCTTGCAAGATAATATGCCAAATCCGACTGTTTGTGATATTTTAGCCCTCTTATTAATTTTTGAAGATTTTTTGAATATACACCTGCGCAATATACTTTTTTACTATTAATTATACGGTTGACTTTTACTGGCAGTTGATCAAGTTCTTCATAGCATTTTGAACACATCTTGACTGCTTCTTTTGAACTCTTGCAAAAGTAACATTTTTTCTTATATATAAGGTCTAAAAATTTTTCAAATAATATTTGCATGAGAGTATCATACAATAAATCAATATTATAAACAAATGTAAATTGTTTTTTAATATTATTACTAAAAATAATTTTTATGTTTATATGTATTTGTTATTGATTAGCACGTAGGTAGGGTGAAACTCAACATCAATATTTGATAATTAAAAATATAAGGTGGGCACGCTTTCGCTTTGCCCACACTACAATCTTTTCTTGTCGGCATAGTAATGCCGACCTACTTTCTAATTGGTGCATATAAATGTACCCTACAACTATTGTTATGAGATTCTTCGGCTAAAGCCTCAGAATGACAGTATTATTAAGTAGGTCGGATTTACTAACCCGACAATTAAAATTATTATGTCGGCATAGTAATGCCGACCTACTTTCTACATTTTTTCATTTACCAATTTTACTCTCTATATTTATGAGCCTTGTATTCTCTTTCGCCGAGTTCTTTATCCAAATGATAAAGTGAGGCTTTTTCGTCCCCGAACATTTTCAATTTCGTAATCACATTTCTTGCGTTTGCTTCTTCTTCGACCTGTTCTGAGATGTACCAGTCAACGAATTGTCTTGTCGCCAAATCACATTCATCATCACTCAAATGTGCAACGCTATTAATGCTGTCGGTTACGTATTTTTCGTGTTCAAGAACTTTTTCAAACACTTGCATCGGGCAGGTAAATTCGACTTCCGGAGCTTCGATTTGTTCTAATTTAACCCTGCCGTCCTGTTCTACAATATAGTCAAAGATTATCATGCCATGATCAACTTCTTCTTTGGCCTGTACTTTTGTCCAATTTGAAAAGCCATACAGACCAGCTTTATCAAAATAAGCAGACATAGCAAGATATAAATAAGCTGAATAAAACTCTTTGTTGATTTGTGAGTTGAGAATTTCTTGTACCTTTTCATTAATCATTTTTTGTCCTCCATAATAATCATAGTCATTCTTCGGAACAAATTTTAGATTCCACGGGCTTCGCCCTCTGAATGACAAAAATTTGTTCCGAAGAATTTTTTATTTTGTCCCCCATAATCCGTGTATATTACAATATTCCCGCGCAAAAATTTCGTCCGAAGATTTTTGCGTGAGCATTTTAGGTTCATCATTTGCGTATAAATATTTACGTTTAATTTCGTTTTCGTCTTTTGAAATAGCTTCAATAAACATTATGTAATGTTCTTCTGTCATAGGATGTAAGACTTCTCCCACCCTGATTTCCGTTTCATT
>CAJOOM010000083.1 GCA_905236775.1 Candidatus Gastranaerophilales bacterium | reverse complement strand
TGCGAGGATACCGCAAAGTAGACTTAACAAACGCCTTAAACAAGCCATTTCTTGCCACTTGGTCGACTTTCAGGCGCCTCATATTTCTTACTGACGCCACTCATGACGCACAATAGTCGACTGCAACAAACGGCTTTACAATCGGGAACAGTCCGCTCTGCGGGCTGTTGTATAGCGTCGGGGTTGACCCCCGACTTTTTCCTGCTTTAAAATAATTTCGGCTATTTCAGCTCTGAATTAGCCAACTGCCTATCATAGAACTCCTGCATAGCCACGCTGATTGGAAGGACTTTGTAATTCAGATTGCCGTTGCGTTTGTTCCCGTTCTTATCTGTAAACAAGGTCTGTTCGAGTTCAATCAACTTCTTTTCTTCGAGCGAATGAACATACTTTGCTACAGTATTTTTGCTCATTTTCAATGCTCTGCCGATAGTTTTGTACGACGGGAAACAGGTATATGTCCTGCGGTTTTCCATACGCAAAATGAAAGCATAGACCGCAATCTCTCCTGCGCACAAATCCAAATTAAAGATATCATTCGGTAGACGGAAATAGTTTGTGGTTGACAGGATAGTCGCCGTTACCATAGTTCCTTTACAAGCAAGTCCGTTCTCCGTTTCTTTTATGATTTTCGGCTCTGTCGGCTTTCCGTTGATTCTCATTTCTGCTATCACTTTTCTCTCCTTCTTCCTTAAAAAGTATAACACATATGTTCTATTTAGGTCAATAGATTTTAGAACATTTATTCGATTTCTTTATAATAAAAAACCACTACACCGCGAAACTAATTCGCAATGTAGTGGCAATACAGACTTTTTCAGCCCCACTTCATTGTACTGTCATAGTGACACTCTCGTCAAGAAAACTTTGTCGAATAGTTTAAATATTTTTTCCAAACCTCTTGCAATTTAGATTTTTCTAAGGTAACATACAACCGCTTATACTAAGTAGCGATAAAAAACTTTAAAAAGATATTAGCGGAAAATTTCGCAGAACAAGACAGGCGACGCAGGCATACTGGCGTATGACAAGGAGCCTAACGCAGCTATGCGGAATTTTCCGCAATAGATGTTAAAGGGTTTTATTGCTACTTAGTATTAATACAAGCTCGTTTGCGCTACACAAATCACGGGGCTTCAGTACTGCGACATAATCAAAAGGGAACAGGGATGGTTTCGTTATAATTCCATCTCTGTTTCCTTTTTTGTTTTTAATATCTCTTCAAGTCAGCAGAGTCGAATTATAATGTATTTATTGCATCTCTGCTTTCATTTCGAGTGCACGGTAGTCAATTTTGCCAACTTTTGTTAGCGGAAATTCATTAACAAAAAAATATTTTACTGGGCGAAATATGTCATCAAGTTTTTCCTCACAGTATTTAATTAAATCTTTTTCTACTAAATTATTATTGTGAAAATCTTTTAGTTTAATATAAGCAACTGGGACTTGATTTTTTATTGTATCATCCATCGGAACAACAACACTTTTTTCAATGTAGGGGTTTTCGTTTAATACCTTTTCAATATCTAAACTAAACACTTTCTTCTGTACTCCATTAGCAATACAAAGCATATATCTTTTTATTCTACCAACTAAATGAATAAACCCATTTTCACTTATATACCCCAAATCACCTGTATGAACCCATAACTTTCCGTCTTTATGTTTTATAATTACTTTATTTGTTTCGTCAGGGTTGTTAATATATCCAACCATCATCGATGGGGCGCAAACACAAAGTTCTCCTCTTTTTCCATATGTCAATTCTTCTCCTGTATCAACATCAAATGCTGAAACAATATTTTTCACGAAAGGAACACCAACACTTCCAGATTCATATGCGTTTTTACAATTAATACTTATTCCCGGACCAAGTTCAGACATACCATACCCATTCATTATTCTATAATAACAACCATGATCCAAAAGGTAATTATTTAGTTTTTCTTCAACAGATGGCAATAATGTATCGCCACCTGTCATAGGTTCAATCAGATATGATAAATCCAAATCTTCATTATCGTTCGCAAACGCTTCCCAAAAAGCAGGTCCATACATAATATGGTTTGGCTTGAACTCCTTACATAAATCAGCGATTGAATCTGCCATAGGTGTGCGAATTATTATAGTCATTCCTTGTGATAAAGGAATCAACAATGAAAACACACCAAATGAAATAAACAATGGAAATACTAATAACCATTTTGAATTGCTATCTAAATTTATTTTCATATTGCAATATTGCCATACATTCGCTAATATTCCTTCACTTGATTGCATTACTCCCTTTGAACCACCAGTTGTTCCTCCAGTATAAGTTATTATTGCAACTTCTTTTTCATTATTCTCTGTTCTGCTTGAAAGGGTATTGAGTGATATAAACTTTTCCCAAGAAACAAAACCGTTTGTAATAGATAAAGACATCTCCACAATGTTAGATTCAATTACTATTACATCCTCTATTATTTCTTGTTCAAGTAATTTTTGAAACTTGTTTTGAAAAATATCAAGTGTAAAAACAAATTTGGTGTTTGTTTCTTCAATGTATTTTTTTATTTCGCTTTCTGTGCTAACACCATATATAAGATTAGCAATAGCACCAATTTTATTAAGTGCAAAGATTAAAAATATTGTTTCAGGAGAATTGATTGTGCATATAGTTACAATTTCTCCTTTTCTTACTCCAAGATTTTCTAATGCACTTGCCGTTATGTTTATTTGATTTATGATATCGCGATAGGTATAATTTTTGTTGTAGTAGTTAATTGCAATTTTGTCCTGAAATTCGATAGTATTATTCAACAAATAATTGTATAAAGTTGCTTTAGGTAGAGTAGCATTTATTACTTCTTTATCATAGTATTTAAGCCAAGGTTTATCTAATGACGGAAATCCTGTCTGCTGTTTTTCTTGAATCATGTTTAATCTCCTTGTTTATCATTGTAGCGATAATTTATTTTTGCATATTTCAATTCTTCTTTTATGGTTTTCATTGGGCGTATTTTTTCGCCTATTTTAATAATTTCATCTATTTCTTTTTGTGGGATTATATCATCTTTTCTGATACAGGACATTTCATATAATACATCAAAATACTTATAGCTTTTTAAACTCTTTTCGATCCAGTCCTTGTATTCAATCGGTACATAATGTTTTTTGTATTCTACGCTATCTTTTATTTCATTTTTTAAACGAACCATAGCTTCGTAAATCTCTTTATCTTTATCAGCTACGGAATCATCTTTTGATACATATATACAATTACCAAATTTTACTAAACAGACCTTTCCAGTATACTCCATGATAACAGGAATAATCGGTCTGCCAGTTTCCTTAGCAATTTTCACATCACCCCAATATCGTGGTAGTATTGGTAAGCTTTTTGTCAAATTCCATGTGCTTTCGGGAAATACAACCATATTATATCCGCGTTTAACGCCATCAACACATTGATTAAAGGCATTATCAGAAGATGATTTGGATTTTCTATCGACATATACGCAACCATTGATACGATTTGAAATGTTAACAACATTATCATTTATCATCGTAAAATCGGCAAGCGCGAAAAAGCGTTTTCCTATTGACTGAATTAATGACGGACAATCATTTGAATTAGAATGATTAGCAGAAAAAATAACTGCCTTTTTATCTGAAGGCCATTTTATTTCATTTAATTTTATGACTTTTGCTGGAAAAATCCGCATTGAAAGAAAAATTAATGGATAAAAAAACCCTTTGACTTTATATCCTTTTAATTGCTTAGGCAAATTGCCGTAGTATTCAATAGCATTTTTATAATATTCATTTCTTTCCGATTGATTAAGTTTTTTGATTTTTGATTTACTTAGCTTTTTAAATTTTTTCATAGTAAAACTCCAAATAAAAAAGGCGTACAATCCGAAGACTGTACGCCAAAAAACACATAGCTCCGAATCGTCGCCAAACTAATTCACAATATTAGTACCATACCCTTAATTAATACATTAACAGGAGTCTAATAAAGATAGAGCAGTGTTTTTTACAAAAGCAAAAAACAACCCTGTTAATAGTATGTTAATTAAAGGGTACAGTTATACTGTGAATCAAGTATAGTAATAATATTCATTTGTGAATTAGTTGGCTCTTTTATCGTAACATATCCTACATAAAATTGCAAGAATAACAAAAAATATTACAGTAATAAATTGAAAAAAATGTTTACAAAAAAGTACGCTAATTATTGTTGACCTTGTATAAAGTATATACTTATTTTTCAATAGATTTGCCCAATGATTTTTAAAATAAATGATGATATAATTATTATAAAAAGGGGGAAACAGTAATGTCACCAAATGAATTAACTAAAAAAACTAAAATTTTAAAATGGATAAATATATTTGGAAATGCACTTGTATTTTCTATTGCGTTTATCGCATTAATTCTTCAAATCTTTTATCCAATTGATACAAAAAGTATTATAGCCGGTTTGGCTTTAGCTATTGTCATTCTCACTTTTATCCTAATTCTTCTTAATAAACTATATCAAAAACATGTTGAAAAAGATGTTTTATCTGGAAATTCATTTAATGATATAATTAATGAATTCCGAACAGATGATAAATTCAGTTCAATACAAAGCGCACGAAATGAGCTAAGAGATGGATTAAGCATTTTCCTATATACTGGTATTGGTATTTTTATTTATTGGACAATCGTTTCTCAAAACATTTATATTTTTGCAACTGGAATATGTTTATTTTTAATTGCCTATATTTATGCTGATTATCTTCCTCATGCAAGACATTATTCAAAACTATATGATTACATATGCGATAACAAATCAAAAAATCCAAATCCGACTAGAGGATTGGCACGAATATATCTAGATGAGTTCTTACGAAAAGATAATAACAAAGAAGAAAAAACATTTTATAAAAAACCTCCTGAAGATTTTAATAACTATATACCACTTTCAAAAAAAGACGCTAATATAACTGTACAAGATACTGTAATCAAAAATATACTATTTATGCGTGCAAATAGTATTCAATCCCCAATAATTGTTATTTCTATTATTTTATTGTTTTTAAATATTTTATTTGCAATACCTTCAGTTGCTAATGGAATAATCGATAACTTTTTAAATGATTTATTGTTATATTTACCAACATTAGAAAAACCTATTAAATATACACCTCTGATCTCTAATATTTCTATTGCAATAATAAATTTTATTCTAATGATTGCAAATCTATCAAATGTTTTTTCATATAAAGATAAATGTACAACGTTATACGAATTAAAGGAAGCATATAATTCTAAAGATCCACAAGAGCGTATTGATTCATATAACAAACTCAAAGATAACGAAAAAAGAAAATTTGAATTATTAAAAGCCCGAGGCGTTTTTACATTCTGCTCTACCTACATAGACGAAGGAAAAACGCTTGATGGAATAGGCCTAAAATATCGTATGCTTTTTTGCCATAGATTACATGCAAATCGCTCACGATTTCGGATTACCTTTGCTCTTGGATTAATTGCTCTTATTTTCACTTTGTTCAATTGGAACATTAATTTATTATTAAGCTCTATTATAATTATTTGTAGTATCATTGCTGCCCTTCTGTTCTATAAGTTTTGGCTACCAAACTTAGGCAAACGAAGAATAATAAATCAATGTGAAAAATTGTACCAAAAAAAAGAATAGGCCATTTTTTAATCAGCCCGATTGCAGCGAAGCCCCGAGAATTGGAACTTTTCCAACTCTTGGGGCGTGTATGAGCAGTGGTCTCGGTACAAGGAAAATGAGGTCGATAAGCACTGCTCTTGCTGAGAAAGAATTGCTATTCCTTCATAACGTCAACTATAGCGACCAATATAGTTTCGACATTTTCTGACCGCTCAAAAAATTGCCGATTTGACAACACTATTTTTCAAAAAATCTTGACTTTTGGGTGTCGTTTATGGTATGATACTTCTCGCAGGCAAAAAGGCTTGCAGCGAAAACAATTTAACATATATACAGGGGTATAGCTCAGTTGGTAGAGCAGCGGTCTCCAAAACCGCGTGCCGAGGGTTCAAGTCCTTCTGCCCCTGCCATCCTAAAAACG
>CAJOOM010000082.1 GCA_905236775.1 Candidatus Gastranaerophilales bacterium | reverse complement strand
CCATTATGGTACTAACAGCAGAAATATCTGCAATATCAACAGACCCATCACCATTGACATCATATTGAGTATTTGTTCCATCTTCTGACATAGCATTTATAACAGCAGAAATATCAGCTACATCAACTACTCCGTCATGGTTAACGTCACCTTTTGCGTACTGTGTATCACCATTGACTTGAGCTTGATCTTCATCTAAACTTATCTCCCCACTGCTGCCTTCTGTCTGAGAGTCTTGAACGGATTTTGATTCAGGTGTTAAAACTCTTTCCAAATGAATTCCCATAGTGGCTTTGTTACGGTCTGCAATTAATTCAAAAGCATCCGCATCAAATTTTTGTTTCAATATTTCTTGTTTTTCCGGAGCTTTCTTTTCATCTTGCACTTCCGGTTTTGCTTCGTCTTTTTTCTTTTCCGGTTTTTCTCCAATTTTTTTCAGCATTGAAGATGGTAAAAGATTTGCCTTTAAAAATTTTCCGTTGATGTTTCCACTCATAATTTTATCCTTTCTATACTTTTTGTGTTACACGCATCAATTTTGATTCTATTTCCCAAACGGCTGCGCAGATTTTGCGCTTAAACTTAAAGTTCACCTTTTGGAAATCGTTCAACATTTTTAATAAAATGGTGCTACGCACGTAGATATTCAGACCGGCTCCTTGAACGGCTCTACAAATTAATCGAGATAACTTCAAGTCCGCCTCAGCGTATCCGTGCAACATTTTTTTAAAAATGTTGTGTTCTGCGTCTTTACTGGCTTACACCTATGTAAAAACTTGTTTTGTTGCGAATATCCACTCGCTATAGTCCTTGTGCTTATTATGTTTTACCAATCGCTCAACAATTTTAAAAAAATGTTGTGTAATTGACTTACATTTAATTACTCCATGTATAACGGCACTTTTTTTAAAAACTTTAATAAATTTCGTAAAATCTTTACAAAAATTTACAAAAAGGTAGGGGGTGAGTTCAAGAAGGTAGGGTAACATGACACCAATAATCTCTCCAACAGAGAGAAAGCTTCGTTCTCTCCGTTGGAGAAGTTATTTTGCTGACATGTTACAGCTTAATTTTGTATGTAATTTTTCAAAGCATCTATTGCTCGTTTAGATAAGAGTTCTGTTTTAAGTTTTTTGTTTTTTCTATCTTTTTTAGGCATATCAATAGGAGCAATTATAGCCCAATTAGAATTTATCGGTTGTGGCGGCAAATATCTTAAAGAGCCGTCTCGTTTACTTATGTGGGCAAGATGAGCCTTATCGGTTATATAATTTGTTAATGCTCCTAACATTGTTTCTTTTGGAGGGGTAAATAATTCTTGCTCTTGAATCCTTAAAGCCATATTTATTCCGGCAAGAAGTCCTCCGGCTATTGATTCTGTATAACCTTCGGTTCCTGTTATTTGACCTGCAAAAAATAAACCTTTTCTCTCACGTGTTTCAAAAGTAGGATTTAAAACTTGTGAGGAATTAATAAAAGTATTTCTGTGCATTACACCATATCTTATTATATTTGCATTTTCTAACCCCGGGATAGAATGAACCAACTCTTTTTGCGCTCCCCATTTAAGATTTGTTTGAAATCCTACCAAATTAAATAGTGTTTTGGCAGAATTATCTTGCCTTAATTGAACAACAGCATAATTTTCTATCCCTGTCCTTTTATCAATAAGTCCAACCGGTTTCATTGGCCCAAAACGTAATGTATCAATTCCTCTCGATGCTAGGACTTCTACAGGTAAACAAGATTCAAAAAAATGTGACTCTTTTTCGTTATCGTGAAGTTCTGCTCTGGGAGCATTAATCAGAATATTATAAAATCTTTCGTACTCTTCTTTATTCATTGGACAATTTATATATGATGCTTCCCCTTTATCATATCTTGAACCCCAAAAAGCCTTATTAAAATCGATAGATTCAACTTCCACAATAGGTGCTATTGCATCAAAAAAGTGCAAGTGTTCAATTTTAGTAAATTCTTGTATACTTTTTGCAAAAGTATCACTTGTTAGTGGGCCTGTTGCTATTATTACATTTCCATCCGGAATCTCTGTTATTTCTTCTCTTATAAATTCAATATTTGTATTTTCTATTATTTTTTTGGTTACGGCTTTTGAAAAATCTTCTCTTGATATTGCAAGAGCATTACCTGCCGGAACAGAATTCTCTTTAGCTATTTTTATCAGTTCTCCACCTAATATTTCCATCTCTGCCTTTAATAATCCGCTTGCATTTGTAATATCAAGAGAACCAAGACTGTTAGAGCAGACAAATTCAGCGCAATCACCACTTACGTGTGCTCCTGTTGTTTTATTAGGTCGCATTTCATAGAGTTTAACTTTTATGCCTCTTTTTGCTAATTGTAATGCAGCTTCACTTCCGGCAAGTCCTGCTCCGATGACTGTTACTTCTTTATTCATTAAAAATTCCTCTTTGAATGCTTTATATCTTTATGAGCTTGCGGAAAAATTAAAATTTTTCTCGCAATCTCCATAGAACGGTTTCAACTCAGGTTGTGTGCTATCCCGCACACGACCT
>CAJOOM010000081.1 GCA_905236775.1 Candidatus Gastranaerophilales bacterium | reverse complement strand
TTGCAATCAAACTTATTCTTACTTGCAAAGAAGTGTCTTGAATGCTTTACCAGCTGAGAATGTAGGAACAGTCTTAGCAGCAATTTTAATTGCTTTACCAGTTTGTGGGTTACGACCGTTTCTAGCAGCTCTCTTCTTAGAAGCGAATGTACCAAATCCAACTAAAGTAACTTTGTTACCTTTTTTTACTGAAGTTTGGATAGTGTCAATTGTAGCTGACAAAATTAATGATGCATCTTTTTTAGATACTTTTGCTTTTTTTGAAATTTCTGTGATTAACTCTTCTCTGTTCATAACAGTCTCCTTTCTTAATTACAAACATGATTATATACATAAATCCCAATAAATGCAAAGTTTTATTATTAGTGCTTGCGGATAAATTAAAATTTCCGCAGCAAACCTCTGAAAATGGATTTAAGTTAGATTGGGTTCTATTCAGCTCCTAGTCTAATTTTTATGGCTATAAAACTGAATTAAAATGAGTTAAAAAAGAAGTCATTTTCGGGCTTTTCCCGCATACTCTATTTGTTAACGTTTGTTTACATTTATTAATATATGTTTTTACAATATTAAGTCCCAAATGTATATAAATCAAGTTTTTTTAGCCTCTATATGCAACTAATATGCCGGCAGGTACTTCTACAATCTCATACTGAAATTCTTCATCTTTATCGACTTCATTAACAAAATCTTGCACTTTTTCGGCATGGGAAATGATATTATCGGCAACAAGCATGCTCTTTTTTGTCATGTGAGGCTTTATTAATTTGAAATACTCAATGTATTCTCGCTTACTTGCATCAATAAAAACAAAATCAAATTTAACATCATCTGCAAAGTTTTTGATTACTTCACAAGCTGAACCTTGTATCGGGGTTATAATATCATCGACTCCGCAAATTTTAAAGTTTTCTATCGCAATACTTTGTCTTTTTTCGTAAAATTCAATAGTTGTCAGATGCCCACCAGTTTCTTTTAATGCCTTAGAAAGCCATAATCCTGAATATCCGTTTGAAGTTCCTATCTCTAATGCATTTTGAATATTCATCATCTTTATAAACATATTTAAAAGAATGCCGGTTTTTCTCGAAATATTCCAGAATTCTTTTTGTGTCTTTTCTAATTCTGCCATTACATTATTGGTAGTGTTATCTAATATAATATTCATATTAATCCTCATATTTAGCTTATTTTAGCAGAAATAAGTCACTTTTATTCTAGCATAAATAAAATTATAATATTCTTGAAAAACAATGAGTAAATGAATTTAGTTATTTTTTGTGCAATATGACTAATATTACACCCAATAAAATTAGCCCTATTCCGCAAATAATTTTTAAAGTAAGATTTTCACCAAAAAGCACAACTCCGAAAAATAATGCCGTTAATGGCTCTAATGCACCAATTATGGCAGTTTTTGTTGCACCAATAAACTTTATACCAAATGTGATTGTCTCAAGGGAAATTATAGTCGGAAATATAGCAAGCCCAAAGGCGCATGCTAATGTGAATAAACTGTTAAGCGGCTGTAATTGCGTACAGAATTTTAAATTCCATATGTAAACACTTAACCCAAATAACATAACATAAAATGTTAATTTGTCCGGTTTAATATGCCTTATTGCCCTTGTATGTTTTATTCCTACCATATAAACAGCATAAGAAATTGCTGATAAAAGGACTAATATTACACCTTTTATATTTAAACTATTTGTACCGCCACCATATAACAAAGTTATTCCTATTATTACACAACTAAGAGCTAGCCATATAATTTGGGGTAAATGCTCTTTAAAAATTATTCTTGAAATCAAAGCTACTATAAGCGGATACGCAAATAAAATTGTGCATGCCAACCCTGATGGTATATATGTAAAAGCCCCAAATAAAAATACTGATGATAGAGAAAATATAATTCCAAAAACAAATAATATAAATAATTCTTTTAAAGATATTTTAAAAGATGTACGCTTAAACAATTTGAGCCACAAACCATAAATTAAAACTGCAAACAAATACCTGTAGAAAAGCACAGAATTAACACCAAAGCCTTGAGAGTACATAGGCAGGGCAAAAAGAGGATTCATTCCGTAACTGATAGCAGCTACAATCGCATTTATGTAACCTTTTGTTTTATAATTTTTCATATTTATATTTAAGCTCTGTTTTTATACTAACACGAAAAAACTTAATGCCCACGCAAATCCGCCAAGTGAATACCATTCATTGTGTTTCTACATAAACAAAAAGAGGACCCTAAGGTTCTCTTAATTTTCTCCATTTGCTTTTGCTAAAGATGAACAATTCTTTTGTTATCCCACGCAAAACGTGACATTTAGTCACGTTTTGCTGTGCGCAAACGGAGTCCTTCCCCAAGCATGTGATGTGAGAATGCTATCTCAGAAAATTTTGGAGCTGATAAATTTGAATTATGATTCAAATATTAGTTTAATAATGTCTCTTATTAGAAAATTATTATAAACTAGCAAATTTTATTTTTATGGGTTTTAATATTTGTATAGCAGAAAGTGGAGAATATAAAAATGGATAATAAAATAAATTTTACAGCAAGAAGTAATGCATATTTTGTAATAACAAAAAAAGGATGGCAAAGAGCTATTCCTGATATGGCTTATTCGCAAATCAACGCTAACCGTGAACGACTTGAAACATTTGCCAGAAAAAATAATATTAAGATTACTTTTACCGATGCTAATAATATGCTTTCTGAATTTCATACAGGTAGTGAAAGTAGTTTTTTGTCCGGGAAATTGGCTATAGAAGTCGAAAAAAAACCTTCGTTAGTTTCAAAAATCAAAACAACATTTTCTGATTTTAAAGATACGATAACAGGAAAAAATTCGGGAGTTAAGTGTACAGTTAGTACGGTTTCTTATTACGAAAAGGACAGCAAGTATATTCCTACTTTGAAAGAAAAGGGGAAAATGGGATTATTTGTAAATTATGAGCCGACTAAACATCCAATGGATAGACGAATTGACTTTAATTTGGTTGTAGATTTTTTACAAAAAGTTGTAGGGAAAAATATATAATTTTGATAAATTCATATCAAAAATAGCCTACAAAATGGGACTCTTTTTATGCTTAATTTATTCGAATATGTTAAAAACTTTGTCAAATCGGCATACACAGGTTTATAAGTTCAAAATGGGTTCCGGGTATAATTTCGCTTCATTCGAACAGTTCAAAGACAATAAAAAAGAGGCTCTCGCCTCAAATTTTATAAATGGTACCCCCAAGCGAATTCGAATCGCTGTCTACACCGTGAAAGTCTCCCGCAGCACCATTTGTAGGGTTTAATTAATGTAACTGATTTACCAAAAACTCTATAAAATCAGGATTTTTTCATTTGGTAGATTGTGAGAATTTGATTAGTGACGAGAGTAATTGTGACCCCTCTGTGACCACTACTCAAAATGTATACTATTATAGAAGTAGCAAAAAAAATTTTTACGTTTTTTCTACCATATAATGGTATGAGCGATTTTATTAATAATATCAACTTAGTACGTAAAAATTGGGTACCAAGCGAGGCTTGGGAAATTGAGTTACTTAAAAATCAACAAAAAGATAAAATATTAAGGGAAAAATATCCTCCAAATCAACAAGAAAGAATCTATGCTCAACAATACGGAAAAACTGTTGTAAATTGTATTGATAAACTTGACCAATATAGTATTAATAAATCTGCCGATGCAATGATTGCAATAGGAACATTGTTCTCTTTGCCAACAATACTTTCTCCTATTATCGGTGGTACTGGCGGATATTTAGTTTCAAAGTTAAGTAAAAATTTAAAAAATCAAAAAAAATTAACAAGCTTCAATGGCGCAATGATAGGTGCGGGTTTGTATTTTATTTTTAGTGAATACTTACGTGCTCAGCTTGAAAAAATTACAACAAGAATAGCCAGATTTCAAGCTAGAAATAATGATCTAAGGGATTATTCTAATTTCGTGATACATAATCAAGAACAGGAGCAACAAATAGGTGCAAACCGTTTGAATACAATAAATCATGAGAATCAATTTGCAAAAGATGTAAAACTTTCAAAAACATATAAAGATGCGTTTAAAACTTTAGATGAGATGAAAAAAGATTACAAAGAATATAACCAATGGAAAAAGAAATTTAAACTTAATGAAATAAAAAATCGAAAAAATATTGAAAAAACATTTTTTTCGGAAGAAGAGTTAAGTAAGGCACAAAAAGATAGAAATAGAATCATTAATTCTATACATAAACTCGAATTAGCATCTAATAACGAAGAAATAAATTTTCAATATGCAATTGATATGATTATATATGCTGCAAAAATGTGCGGAGTAGCATTAGCAACCCTATTTACATTTGCTATTCCTAAAACTTCCACTAAAAAAACAGTTCCTACGAATTTCGAAAAGACATTAAAATTTGGAGTTCCGATAGTTATTCCTATATTTTCTTTACTAGTGTCTGCATTTTTGGTCAAGTATCAAAAAGATTCTGCTAAATTAGGGCGTTATGAAATTAAAAAAGAGATGTTATCTGATGAAAATAGTTTTATTACATATGATGATAAAAAACGCAATGAAGTTCAGACAGATTTCAAAAAACATGCTAGAACAAATGTTATAAAAAAAATTATTAATGATATTAAATCGATTAAAACAATGCCAAAAAGACTTAATGAAATGTATTCTGCTTCATCTATTCAAAATATAAATTCAACTAATACTAAAAAATTAAATATATCAGAAAAACAGAAACAGGAAGCGGAACTTTTACAAAAGCAGCTATTTTATGCTTTTGAAAAGATTGATGAAAAATCTGAGGGATTTAGCGATGACATAGATGCATTGATGCATTCTATAAAAATTACTATTGGTACGGCTGTAAATATTGGTTTTAATATATATTCTCTAAATTTATTAACTAAGAAATTAAAAAATTATAATGAAAATAAAATACCAGGATTTTTCGAAGGTATAAAATTAATGAAATATTTAAACCGCAAAGATTTGATGGCTATTTTTATAATACCATATACTGTAAAGGCAACTCTAGGCTTTATAATAGATACAATTTCTGCAAGAAGCCGTAAAAAAGCCAATAAAATAGGTATAATGACTGCTATAAAAGACCTCGAAGATGAAAGAGTATTTACTAAAAAGTATTTACAAAATGTCATTTAATTTTTAAATGTTAAATACGTTTTTCCGCTATTTCATTAATAATAGCAGTTTTTCTATTAGAAAAAATTCCATTGTATTTTAAGTTCTCTAAATTAATATCAAATTTTATATTTCTATCTTTATATTTTTTTAAAAAAGATATAGCATCTTTATCACCAGTAATAACAGAACTTCTTGCTTTTTCTATACATTTGTATTTGTTTTCCTGTGAGATATTTGGATTAACAAGTTTTTTTAATAATTCATAATTAATAATTGGCATTATGCCGCCTAAATCTACGCAAATACCATTAATTAAATTATTTTTATTTGCGCTTAAGTCTGTGTGAAGTAAACCAAGCCTTGAAAAATCAAATATTTTGTCTGCTTTCATTGATTCATCGACAAATTCAGAGATAGAAAAAGGTTTATCGGATAAAACAAACATGTCGGGAAGTATTATTCCATTTTTATAAGTTAATTTATGCCCAGAAAAATGTCTTATATATTCAGTAATATTAGCTTCAGCATAAGCACCATGCATTTTTGATGAAAAATTATGAGTGCTAGTACCATATTTTTTCATATTATTTACGTAGTTAAGAATATTTTGTTTGGTTCTTTCAAAATCTAATAAAGTTATTTTATAATTTGAATGTTTAATAATATTTGCAGATGAATGTTGAGACAGATAATCTGCACATTTTTTATCAATTTCTATCCAAGGATCTGGGTTAGCGTGATAACATTTTATAGCTTTATCTGAAATAATTTTCATGCCATCAGTATCTAATATCTCACTTTTAAATACACTAGAATATGTTCCATCAGCAATAAAAGATAGTCTAATATCTCCTATTCTAGGAATAATTTTTTTTAAACCATTTAACATTTTATTTTTGGCGTTCTCTAAAATTTGTGTAAATTCAATATTAAAATCATGACAATTGTGCGCACTATTATTCTCTAGAAACTCTTATTAGATTAGTGTTAGCTTTAGGAATTCTGTTTAATGAAATCTTTGGTAGAAAAGCTACCGGGTTGGAATTCTCTTCTAAACCTCAAAAGGTAACTGTAAGAGATGATGAAGTGCTAAGGAATACTTTGCTGAAAATGGGTTGTGATAAAGATGATGTTA